>RFVZ01000200.1 GCA_009922405.1 Betaproteobacteria bacterium | reverse complement strand
CTGACCCGTCCGATCATCACCGAGTATGCCGGCCGGATCCGGTTCGAGAACGTCGAGGAAGGGGCCACCGTCGCCAAGCAGGTCGACGAAGTCACTGGTCTTTCGACGCTCGTCGTGATCGATGCGAAACGCCGCGGAACGATCAAGACCGTTCGCCCACAGGTTCGACTGCTTGATGCGCAGGGCAACGAAGTCAAGATCGCCAACACGGAGCATTCTGTGACGATCGGGTTCCCGGTAGGTGCCCTGATTACGGTGCGCGACGGCCAGGAAGTGGGCCCAGGTGAAGTGCTGGCGCGGATTCCCCAAGAGTCGCAGAAGACCCGGGACATTACCGGGGGTCTGCCGCGTGTGGCCGAGCTGTTCGAGGCCCGTTCGCCCAAAGACGCCGGCATGTTGGCGGAAGTCACCGGTACGGTTTCCTTTGGTAAGGATACGAAGGGCAAGCAGCGCCTCGTCATCACCGATACCGATGGCAATCCGCACGAGTTCTTGATTCCCAAAGAAAAGAACGTGTTGGTCCACGATGGTCAGGTGGTCAACGTTGGTGAATTGATTGTCGACGGCCCCGCCGACCCGCACGATATTTTGCGACTGCTCGGGGTCGAGGCGCTTGCGCGCTACATCGTTGATGAGGTTCAGGACGTCTATCGCCTCCAAGGGGTGAAGATCAACGACAAGCACATTGAAGTGATCGTTCGCCAGATGCTGCGCCGGGTTCAGATCGAATATCCAGGCGATACCGAGTTCATTCCGGGTGAGCAGGTCGAACGCAGCGAGTTGTTCGATGAGAACGACAAGGTCAATGCCCGCGATGGTGTGCCAGCGACCTATCTGAACCTCTTGCTCGGTATCACCAAGGCGTCGCTGTCGACGGACTCGTTCATTTCTGCTGCTTCGTTCCAGGAGACCACGCGCGTGCTGACCGAGGCCGCGATCATGGGCAAGCGCGACGATCTGCGCGGATTGAAAGAGAACGTGATTGTGGGACGTCTGATTCCTGCTGGAACCGGATTGGCGTTCCATCGCGCTCGTCGGGACAAGGAGGCGTCGGAGTCTCGCGAAGCCGCGGCCGCCGCGGAAGCCTTGTTCGAGGCGCCGACGGACGTCGCCTTGGGTGGCGAGACGGATGGCGCGGACGGTGCGCGTGCAATGACCGCAGCGGTGCCCGATACGCAGTAATCAGTTCATTCCGTCAGCTTCTGAGCTTCACGGCGCGTTGCCGTGAAGCTCAGAAGTGTTGACGGCCCGCTCGGCGCGTTTTAAACTCGTCGGCTTTCCGTATTTGGCGCATCGTGCGCCCACACTAAAAAAATGCCGACCATCAACCAATTGGTGCGCAAGCCGCGAGAATCGGCTGTCATCAAAAGCAAAAGCCCCGCCCTGCAAGACTGCCCGCAGCGCCGTGGTGTTTGCACACGCGTCTACACCACGACGCCCAAAAAGCCGAACTCGGCCCTGCGTAAAGTCGCCAAGGTGCGTCTTACCAACGGCTTTGAAGTCATTAGCTACATTGGGGGCGAAGGCCACAACCTTCAGGAACACTCGGTGGTCCTGATTCGGGGCGGTCGCGTGAAGGATCTGCCAGGTGTGCGCTACCACATTGTCCGCGGTTCGCTTGACCTTCAAGGGGTCAAAAACCGTAAACAGTCTCGCTCCAAGTACGGCGCGAAGCGCCCGAAGAAGTAAATCTTCGACGTTTCCCTCAACGGTTATTGTTTTAGGGTTCGGGTGCGATTGCCCGGACCTTCCACCCGGTGGGTCTGACCCACCAGTAAGCGGCTCCGCTCGTGTCCCGGCCTCAAACAGAGGTCGGAGCCATTGTCGGAGCCATGTGGCCTCTGCCTGAGTCCTCGCGGATTCTGACGGGTGCCCGGCTGAAGCTCTAGGAGTGTTGTTATGCCTCGTCGTCGCGAAGTCCCCAAACGGGAAATTCTCCCAGACCCCAAGTTCGGCAGTGTAGATGTCACCAAGTTCATCAACGTGGTGATGCTGTCGGGCAAGAAGGCCGTCGCGGAACAGATCGTGTACCGTGCGTTCGAGCAGATTCATACCAAATCTGGGAAGGATCCGCTCGAGGTGTTTTCCGTCGCGTTATCGAACTGCCGGCCAATGGTCGAGGTCAAGAGCCGTCGCGTGGGTGGTGCCAACTATCAGGTACCGGTCGAAGTGCGCCCTGTGCGGCGGATGGCGTTGGCGATGCGTTGGTTGCGTGAGGCGGCTAAGAAGCGCGGCGAAAAGTCGATGGGTCAGCGCCTGGCCAATGAGTTGCTCGAAGCCTTCGAGAACCGCGGCTCCGCGGTCAAGAAGCGCGATGAGGTGCATCGGATGGCTGAGGCCAACAAGGCGTTCTCCCACTTCCGCTTCTAAGGTCCTCGAGGCTGATCAGGGGTGTAGAGGCCGTTGCGGCGGCCGATCGTCCTTGGCGGAAACCTGAACCCCACCTGTCAAGTCCCCGAGATATTTCGTCTCATTTTTTTGTCGCCCTCAACCGCTACTAGGGAATTCGAACCATGGCCCGCAAGACTCCGATCGAGCGCTACCGCAACATCGGCATTTCGGCGCATATCGACGCCGGCAAGACGACGACTACTGAACGCATCCTGTTTTATACCGGGGTGAACCACAAGATCGGTGAAGTCCACGATGGCGCCGCCACGATGGACTGGATGGAACAAGAACAGGAACGTGGGATCACGATCACGTCGGCTGCGACGACCTGTTTCTGGAAAGGAATGGATACGACGCGCCCCGAGCACCGGATCAACATTATTGACACCCCGGGACACGTCGACTTCACGATCGAGGTCGAGCGTTCGATGCGGGTGCTTGATGGCGCCTGCATGGTGTATTGCGCCGTGGGTGGTGTGCAGCCCCAGTCCGAAACCGTCTGGCGTCAGGCGAACAAGTATGGCGTGCCACGACTGGCGTTCGTGAACAAAATGGACCGTACCGGGGCCAATTTCTTCAAGGTGCATGATCAGATGCGCCTGCGCCTGAAGGCCAATCCGATCCCTATCCAGGTACCCATCGGTGCCGAGGAGCATTTCAAAGGCGTGGTTGATCTGGTTCGGATGAAGGCCATCCTTTGGGACGAAGCCTCGCAGGGCATGAAGTTCGAGCTCGCCGAGATTCCGGCCGACCTGATGGACACCTGTGTCGAGTGGCGCGAAAAGATGGTTGAGTCGGCCGCCGAGGCCAACGAAGACCTGATGAACAAATATCTCGAAGAGGGTGATCTGTCAGAGGCCGATCTGCGGATTGCCTTGCGTCAGCGCACGATCGCCGGCGAGATCGTCCCAATGTTGTGTGGTACCGCGTTCAAAAACAAAGGCGTGCAAGCCATGCTCGATGCGGTGCTTGACTACCTGCCCAGCCCGATTGACATCCCGCCCGTCAAGGGACTCGATGATCGTGACAACGAAGTGCGGCGCAAGGCCGATGACGGCGAAAAGTTCGCTGCGCTCGCATTCAAGCTGATGACCGACCCCTTTGTCGGTCAGCTGACGTTTATCCGGGTCTATTCCGGCGTCCTCAGCTCCGGCGATACGGTCTACAACCCCATCAAGGGCAAGAAGGAACGGATTGGCCGTCTGTTGCAGATGCACGCCAATCAGCGCGAAGAAATCTCTGAAGTGCGTGCAGGCGACATCGCAGCTTGCGTCGGACTCAAAGAAGTCACGACCGGCGAAACGCTGTGTGATCCAGACCATGAAGTCATTCTCGAACGGATGATTTTCCCAGAGCCTGTGATTTCCCAGGCGGTCGAGCCTAAGACCAAGGCTGACCAGGAAAAGATGGGCATCGCCTTGCAGCGCCTCGCCCGTGAAGATCCATCATTTCGCGTGCGTACCGATGAAGAGTCGGGCCAGACCATCATCTCGGGCATGGGTGAGTTGCACCTCGAAATTCTCGTTGACCGGATGAAGCGCGAATTCGGGGTGGAAGCAACCGTGGGGAAACCGCAGGTGGCGTATCGCGAAACGATCCGCGGGCACTGCGACAACGCCGAAGGGAAGTTCGTGCGTCAGTCGGGTGGTCGTGGGCAGTATGGTCACGTCGTCCTCAAGGTCGAGCCCAACGAACAGGGCAAGGGCTTCGAGTTCGTCGACGCGATCAAGGGCGGTGTCGTGCCTCGCGAGTACATCCCTGCGGTCCAGAAGGGCGTCGAGGACACACTCCCTTCGGGCGTCCTTGCTGGCTTCCCGGTGGTCGACGTCAAGGTCACGCTGCATTTTGGCTCGTACCATGACGTGGACTCGAACGAAAACGCGTTCAAGATGGCCGGCTCGATGGGCTTCAAGGAGGGCTTGCGTCAATCCAAGCCGGTCCTGCTTGAGCCCATGATGGCGGTGGAAGTCGAGACCCCCGAGGACTACGCCGGCACCGTGATGGGCGATCTGTCATCACGGCGGGGCATGGTTCAGGGCATGGACGACATGGTCGGTGGCGGCAAAGCGATCAAAGCTGAAGTGCCGCTGTCGGAGATGTTTGGGTATTCCACGACGCTGACGGCGGCGATCACGACGGTGCTCTCGAAGATGTTTGGTGGCGAGGCGAAGGCCTACGATCAGATTGATGCGGCGCCCG
>RFVZ01000199.1 GCA_009922405.1 Betaproteobacteria bacterium | reverse complement strand
TTTGCGAGACTTGAGAAATATCTTGTCCGTCGATCAGAATGCGGCCACTGCTGAGGTCATACAGGCGTAGCAACAGGTTGGTCACCGTGCTCTTACCGGCGCCTGACGGGCCCACCAACCCAACTTTTTCGCCTGGGCGGATCACCAAATCGAGACCGTGAATGACATTGCGATTGTCATCGTAGGTAAAACGAACCGACTCGAATCGGATTTGTCCCTCCCGAACCTTGAGTTCGGTTGCCTCCTCACGGTCGACGACGGCCTGGTGTTTGGAAAGCATATTGATCCCATCCCGAACCGTGCCGATGTTTTCAAACAGGCTAGCCAACTCCCACATGACCCAGTGCGAGATGCCGTTCAGGCGCAGCGACATCGCCGTCGCAGCAGCCACTGAACCCACCCCGACACTGCCTTGAGTCCAAAGCCACAGGACGAGGCCTGAAGTCGAGACCACCAGAACCATTCCAAGAACATGGTTCACAATCTCAAAGCCGCTTGCCAGGCGCATCTGCGCGTAGGCGGTTTCCATGAATTCCTGCATGGCATTGCGTGCGTACTGCGCCTCGCGGTCTGCATGCGAAAAAAGTTTGACGGTCGAGATGTTGGTATAGGCATCCGTGATCCGGCCCGTCATCAGGCTGCGTTTGTCAGCCTGCGCCTTACCGACGCGACCGATTCGTGGGACGAAAAATCGGAGCGCCACTGCGTACAAAGATGCCCAGAGGGCAAAAGGCAGCAGAAGCAGCACGTCAAAGGTGCCAACCACGCTGACCATGGTGACGAAATAAATAACCACAAACACCATGATGTCGCCAACGCCAATCAAGACATCACGTACCGCGAGGGCCGTTTGCATGACCTTGGTGGAAATTCGCCCAGCGAACTCGTCCTGATAGAAACTCATGCTTTGAGAAAGCATCAAGCGGTGAAAATTCCAGCGCAAACGCATCGGGAAGTTGCCGAACAAGGTCTGATGCTTAAAGAGCGCCTGCAGTCCAACGATCAGAACGCTCGCCATTAGCAGGGCCGCAAGCGAAAAAAGCTCCCGACCGCGTTGCGCAAAAAATTGACTCGGCTCGACCAGCGAAATCCAGTCGACCATCTCGCCAACCAAGGCGAACAACAGCGCTTCGAAGGCACCGATCAGAGCCGTCAAACCAACTACCGCAACCATGTAGCCCCGAGTACCGGCCGAGGCTGCCCATAAGAATTGCGGAAAAGTGGCAGGCGTAGGGGCAGGTTCCTGCTCTGGATAAGGATCCAGAAGCGATTCAAAAAACTTAAACAATCACAAATCCATCGTCTTGAGGTAGGCCTGCAAGGAATCGAGTGCAGCGGGCGGCAGCGGTTCGTAAGGGGGATAAGGGTCGCCAAGGGCCATGCCTTGCAAATTCAGCGCCGCTTTCATTACCGCAGCCAGGCCAAATTCCATCCAGCGCGACGGAAACAGCGTGAACTGCCTCTGTAGGCGCGCGGCCTCAACCCAATCTCCGGCCTTAAACGCCCGATGAATCTTGTTCGAGATGAACGCGGCCGGGGGCGGGAGCGTCACGCCGGTGCCGCCGAGCATCAAGGACGCCAGATTCATCTGCAGCGTGGTGAAGTAGTGTGCATAACCGCCATGCTCAATTTCTTCGATGAGTCGCGACACACGGGTTAGATCGCGTGAACTTTCCTTCACAAACGCGATTCCCTCCAACTTTGCGAGTTCGACCGTATCCCTGACCGACACGTCTGCACCTGGGCCTGGGTTGAGATAAAGCATCATCGGCAACGTCGTTCTCTGCAGGACCGTCTCAAAATAGCGAACAAGCTCACTCAGACGAGGTTGCCCACCAGTCGGTTTCATCGGGGCCAACAACTGCAGCGCTGCAGCGCCTTGATCCTGAGCAAATTCGGCAAGTTCGAGGACAGTCCGAGTGGACGGATGAGAAATTCCGACCGCAACTGGACGTCGCCCACCAACAAGTTCGATCGTGCTCTTAATCAGATCTTTACGATCCGAAAGACTCAAAAACTGGTACTCCTGCGCTTCAACACCAGCGGCAATCACCATCGTCGCTTCGCAGTCTTCGACAACGTAATTGATCATTCGCTCGAGTGCGACTTTGTCAACAGCGCCATCCGCTCTGAACGGAGTCAGCGGGGGAACTACGGTCGCCGGGAACACCAAATCAAGGTCACGTGCAATCGACATCATTTAATCCACCGTGGCTTTAGCATGGCGGACGATCGCCTGATATTTTCGACTTTCCTGAGCAATCAAGGTGGCGAATTCGCTCGAAGACGTTGGCATCGGTTCAGCTGCCAGAGTGCTCATCAGATCGCGAAAAGACCGGGTTTGCATGGCTCCGGTAAATCCTGCGTGCAAGCGCTCGATCACCTCTAGAGGGGTGCCCGCTGGCGCAAACAGACCAAACCACGTGCTGATGTCGAAGGCTTTGAGCTCAGCCACCCCGCTGCTTGCCAGCGGTTTGAGTTCAGGAAATGCGCTGGAGGGCTGGCGGGTTGTGATCGCGAGCGCCCGAATCCGGCCGTCCCGGATCCGCGGTGCAGCCGACGCTAGGTTGTCGAACAAGAACTGAACTTCACCACCCTGCAGCGCCAACTGCGCCGGCGCGGCCCCCCGATACGGGATGTGGACCGCAAAGGTCCCTGTCTGCATCTTGAACAATTCTCCGGCCAAGTGTCCCGCACTGCCGTTACCCCCCGATCCGAAGCTCAGTTGCCCCGGATGGACGCGAAGATACTGAACAAAAGCAGGAACTGAATCGATCCGGTGACGGTTGGCAAAGTTCGTTTCAAGTACCAGCACGTTTGGTACGTTCGCGATCAACGTGATTGGGATGAAATCGCGCTCGGCATCGTACGGAATCTTTGAATAAAGCCAGGGATTAATCGCATGGGTAGCGACCGCACCCAACAACAGGGTCTGCCCATCGGGCGCAGACTTGGCCACCGCATCGGCGCCGAGATTGCCTCCAGCGCCCGATCGGTTTTCCACAATGATCTGTCCAAGAGTCGGACGGGCGGCCTCCGCCAGCGCACGGGCCGACAAGTCCAGCGGACCGCCTGGGGGATAGGGCACGACCAGACGAACCGGACGCCCATTGGGGGATACCGTCTGCGCATGGAGGTTCGATTCGCCGAAGGCACTGGCTGCGAGTAGGGCCCCGCTCACCCGGAGAATGGACCTGCGGTTTGGCTCTCGGGGAACGGGCGCCGCTTGATCGATCGCAAAAGGATTAGGGTCTTCCATCTGATTCAGGCCTGTCATGTAATCGGCTCCTCCCAAATGATCTTCATGGCGCTGACGAACCGCTCGGCCGCTCTCGATGCGAATGGATGATGCCCATCACGGATAACCCACTGCCCTGCAACCATCACATCACGCCATGGCTTCACTGGACTCGAGAACACCAGCGCATCGAGCATGCGCTCAGGTGGAAGTCCAAGTAGGGCTGAGTCGAGCGGGTCGGCCACCAATAGATCCGCCCGGGCGCCAACGCGCAGTCCGCTCCCCTTTAAACCCGCGGCAGCAGAACCTGCCCTCAGGCCCCCCTCAAATAAACGTTCGGCAGGCGAAGTCCATGTCGTCGGCTCGGCACAGACCCCGCGCTCCCGATGCACAAGTCTCTGGACTAGTTCAAGCCATCGGAATTCTTCGCGCCAATCGCGTCCAATCTCACTGTCGGAACCAATCGAAATCGGCACACCCGCCTTGAGCCATCGTGGCACATCGGTCAAACCGTCCCCCAAATTCGCTTCAGTGCTGGGACAAATCACCACCGACGCACCCGCAGCGGCCACCGCGTCAATTTCCTCAGGGTCGGCATGCGTGGCGTGAACCAGATGCCAACGCGAATCAAGCAGATTCATCCGGGTCAGCCATTGCACCGGTCGCATTCCGGTCGCCGCCAGGCAATCGTCAACCTCTCGCGTCTGCTCGGCAACGTGAATGTGGATCGGCCAATCAACGTCTGCCGCGAGCCGCACCAATTGCGCGATCGAATCTGCGCTCGCAGCGCGCAACGAATGGATCGCCAAACCCGCTGAGATTCGCTCATGCCCGAGGGCATGAATGCGCTGCGCAACGCGCCATACACCAGCCGCGTCAAGCCGAAACGACTGTTGCTGCGGCTTCAATCCAAACGAAGTGAACCCCGATCGCTCGTAAAGGACGGGACAAATCGTGAGTCCGATGCCGGTCTCGTCAGCTGCTTCGATGAGCGCTTCTTCCATGCGCCATTCGCCCGCATCGTTCGAGAGTTCAGAACCCCCTCGCAAATAATTAAATTCACAACGATGGGTGTAGCCCCCTGCAAGGAGTTCGACAAAACATTGCGCAGCGACTGCCCTCAGCAACGCGGGGCTGAGCCGCTGTGCGACCTGATACATCCGATCGCGCCAGGCCCAAAAATCATCGCGCATCTGAAACCGTTGTTCCGTCAATCCAGCGAAGGCTCGCTGAAAAGCGTGGCCATGGGCATCCACGAGGCCCGGCAAGACGGGTCCCGCCAAGCGGGTAGCCTGTTCGGGCGCCTCGCTATGACCCGACGTCACGCTCGACCAGCAACCGCTCGCATCGACCGTCAATACAACGCCAAAATGCCAGCGGCCATCAACCCAAGCCTGCGGCGCCCAAA
>RFVZ01000198.1 GCA_009922405.1 Betaproteobacteria bacterium | reverse complement strand
ACGAAGCGCTTCAGGAGATCTGCGCCAATGCGCAGGGCCCCTGTCCCGCCCAAGGCCTGTGCGGTGCAGACGCGTCCGTCGGTAACGAGTGCCGAATCAACACCAAACAACAAGGATTGGACGGCCCGATCGTAAGCGGCCAGGCCATCAATTGGAAGGTATCCGCGGGCTGGCATTTGCTCGACCCGAATCCGTTCTGCCTCGCGAACCGCCCCGAGTAAGGGAAGCTTTCCCGACTCGTCGGTGTAAACGCCAACCCCGAGGTTGACTTTGGTTGGACGCGTATCTGCCTGAAAGGCCTCGGTGAGTCCAAGAATAGGGTCACGGGGGGCGAGTGGAATTTCGGCAAACGGGGTTCGCATGGCTCTTCTAAACGGGGGAGGGACGGAGATGAAAATCGATTCTAAAGAAAGCATAAATGCTGCGCACTTCGCTATGGCTTTTTTCGAGCGCCAGAGCGATAATTGAACGTTCAGCGTGCTTTTTACCGGACCTTCCAGTCTAACACGGGCTTTTGGACCCATTTGGACGAAGGGCAAGGCCGGTTTAAGGCAGCGGGTGACCTATCCGCACTTTTTCAATAACCAAGTCTTCGTCTCGATGCTCACCTTTCCGGGCAGTCCGTTTCGTCTTCATCAGCCGTTCCCGCCCGCCGGAGATCAGCCGGCGGCGATCGCTCGTCTGGTGGAAGGCATTAGCGATGGCCTGGCGTTCCAGACGCTCTTGGGCGTCACGGGGTCTGGCAAAACCTTCACGATGGCAAATGTCATCGCACAGTGTGGCCGGCCCGCTCTGATCCTTGCCCCCAATAAGACGCTCGCGGCTCAACTCTACTCAGAGATGCGCGAGTTCTTTCCCGAAAACGCGGTCGAGTACTTCGTTTCTTATTACGACTATTACCAGCCTGAGGCCTACGTTCCGCAGCGCGATCTCTTTATTGAGAAAGATTCCTCGATCAATGAGCATATCGAGCAGATGAGGTTGTCGGCGACTAAGAGCTTGCTGGAGCGCCGCGATACAATCATTGTCGGCACGGTGAGTTGTATTTACGGGATCGGGAATCCATCCGACTACCACGCGATGGTCGCTAGCCTGCGGGTTCGCGACCCGATGTCCCAGCGCGACCTGTTGCGCCGTCTCGTTTCGATGCAATACAAGCGCAACGACACCGATTTTGGGCGCGGGACGTTTCGGGTCCGCGGCGATACGATTGACGTGTTCCCGGCGGAGCATGCCGAATTGGCGGTTCGAATCGAACTTGCCGATGACGAGATCGCGACCCTATCGCTGTTCGACCCGCTGACCGGCCGGATGCGGCAGAAGATTCCGCGATTCACCCTATATCCCGGTAGCCATTACGTGACACCGCGCGAAACTGTGATGCGGGCGATCGATGCGATCAAGGCGGAGCTCGTCGAGCGGGTGCGGCATTTCAATGATCAAGGCAAGTTCGTCGAGGCGCAGCGCATCGAGCAGCGCACCCGGTTTGATCTGGAAATGCTCCAGGAGCTCGGCTTCTGCAAGGGCATTGAGAACTACAGCCGCCATTTGTCAGGGGCCGCACCGGGCGATCCGCCACCCACGTTGGTGGATTACCTGCCGGCCGATGCGCTTATGATCATTGACGAGAGTCACGTCACGGTTGGGCAACTCGGTGGGATGTATCGCGGGGACCGCTCACGCAAAGAAACGCTCGTTGATTTTGGATTTCGGCTGCCTTCCGCGATGGACAACCGTCCGCTCCAGTTTCATGAATTTGAAGAGCGTATGCGGCAGATGACGTTCGTCTCGGCCACACCGGCTGCCTACGAATTACAGCGCACTGAAGGGACGATCGTTGAACAGGTCGTGCGGCCCACCGGTTTGGTCGATCCGATCATCGAGGTTCGCCCAGCAAGCACTCAGGTTGACGATTTGTTGTCAGAAATTACGGCACGCGTTGCAACTGGCGCCCGCGTGTTGGTGACGACGCTGACCAAGAGGATGTCCGAAGATCTGACGGATTTTTTGTCGGATCACGGCGTCAAGGTGCGTTACCTCCACTCGGATATTGATACGGTCGAACGGGTCGAAATTCTGCGGGATCTGCGACTTGGAACCTTCGATGTCTTGGTTGGCATTAATTTGCTGCGCGAGGGCCTTGATCTGCCCGAGGTCTCGTTGGTCGCGATTTTGGATGCTGACAAAGAAGGTTTTTTGCGCAGCGAGCGTAGTTTGATCCAGACAATTGGCCGTGCGGCGCGCAATCTCGAAGGCAAGGCCATCTTGTATGCCGATCGCATTACCGAGTCCATGCGCAAGGCGATTGGTGAAACCGAACGCCGACGGGCCCGACAAATTGCGTTTAATGCCGCCAATGGGATTACGCCCCGAGGGGTCGTTAAGCAAATTCGCGATCTCATCGACGGGGTTTACGACGCTGGCGCCGCTCAGGTCGAACTCAAGGCCGCAGAAGAAGCCGCGCGATACGAAGCGATGGGCGAGCGCGAGGTTTCGCGAGAAATCCGTAAGCTCGAAAAACAGATGCTGGAGTACGCGCGCAATCTTGAGTTCGAGTCGGCCGCGAAAGTTCGTGACCAGTTGGCACGACTTAAGCAACAAACCTTTGGAGCCAGCGGTGCAAGCGCCTCGGTGGTTCCATTCCCGGCCGAGCGAGCGGCCTGAAATGCCCGCCGCAACGCCGATTTTTCATTTCATTCACATTTTGTTTCAATTTTCATCCCCGTGAAACCAACACGCGACCGAGCTGAAATGGCCAAGAAAGAACCCACCACCCTCGCCATGACCACACGCGTTCTGTTTGTCTGTATGGGCAACATCTGTCGATCGCCGATCGCAGAGGGTATTTTCCGATCGCTCATCCGGCAGGCAGGCCTCGAAGAAGTCGTCACCGTGGCCTCGGCCGGGACGCATGCCTTCCATGTGGGCGAAGCGCCCGACAAGCGCGCCGTATCGGTCGCGAGCAAGCGGGGCATCGACATCGCCCACATGCGCGCGCGCCGCATTGAGGATGCAGACTACGAGAACTTCGATCTCATCCTCGCGATGGATTGGGACAACCTGTCGCTCCTGCAACAACAGGCGCCCAAGAAGTACCACCACAAGCTGCAGTTGCTGATGCGCTTTGCCAGCGATCACGAGAGCGCCACGATCCCCGACCCTTACTACGGCGGGACACAGGGCTTTGACACCACGTATGACTACATCCAGGACGCCTGTACCGGCTTACTGGAGGTGGCCAAGCGGCGCGCAACGCAGGTGGCTGCCGCCTAACCGTAATGGTTGACTAAATCACTCGGTCTTTGCTATACTTGACTGGAATGCTGGGTCTTTCCAGGGCATTCCAGCCAAGGAGGCGATGCGATGCGTTTGACCACCAAAGGTCGGTTTGCGGTGACGGCAATGATTGATCTGGCGATGCGCCAGCAACACGGCCCGGTCACGCTGGCGGGCATAAGCCAGCGCCAGAAGATTTCGCTGTCGTACCTCGAGCAGTTGTTTGGCCGGCTGCGCCGCCACGAACTCGTCGAGAGCACGCGTGGGCCCGGCGGGGGTTACTCGCTGGGACGCGAGCCCGTTCAGATATCTGTGTCCGAGATTATTTTTGCGGTTGACGAGCCTATCGATGCGACCCACTGTGGTGGGCGCGAGGACTGCAACGACGACGGCCCGTGCATGACCCACGAACTGTGGTCTAACCTCAACGTCAAGATGCTCGAGTACCTAAGCTCGGTCAGCTTGGCCGATCTCGTTAATCAGCAGCGCAACCGTCCGACCACTATACGGTCCGAGCCCGTTTCTATTTTTCGTGAGCATCGAGCGGCGCTCGAACTGCCCACGTCGACCCTGCAATCGATTGATCTCAATGGATTGCGACCCGTTTGAGCACCCCTATGAAACAGCCCATTTATTTTGATTATTCCGCAACGACCCCGGTTGACCCGCGTGTCGTCGATGCGATGTTGCCCTTCCTGCGCGAAGATTTTGGCAATCCGGCTTCCCGCAGTCACGCCTACGGCTGGCGCGCCGAAGAAGCGGTCGAGACCGCGCGGGGCGACGTGGCTGCGCTCGTGGGTGCAGACTCCCGCGAGATCGTCTGGACTTCGGGGGCGACAGAATCAATCAATCTCGCCATCAAGGGCGCCGCACAGTTCAATCGCGACCGCGGCCGCCACCTGGTTTCTCTGCGGACCGAGCACAAAGCGACGCTCGACACCCTTCGCGAACTCGAGCGCGTTGGCTTTGAGGTGACTTACCTCGACGTGCAAGAAGACGGCTTGCTCGATCTGGATCGACTGCGCGACAGCTTGCGTCCCGATACCACCGTCGTTTCGGTCATGCATGTCAATAACGAGATCGGGGTGATTCAAGACATTACCGCGATCGGCAATCTCTGCCGCGAGCGCGGGATTGTCTTTCATGTCGATGCAGCCCAATCGACTGGTAAGGTTGCGATTGACCTCGCCAAGCTCCCGGTTGATTTGATGAGCTTCTCGGCGCACAAGACTTACGGGCCGAAGGGTATGGGGGCGTTGTTCGTGCGTCGCAAACCGCGCGTGCGCATCGAAGCGCAGATCCACGGTGGTGGGCATGAGCGCGGGTTCCGTTCGGGTACGCTGCCGACCCATCAGATTGTTGGAATGGGTGAAG
>RFVZ01000197.1 GCA_009922405.1 Betaproteobacteria bacterium | reverse complement strand
GGTACCGCCATCTGCGAAATGCGTTTTTTGAGCTGAGGCCCATCCACCAAAAATCTCCTCAATCGTAAACAAATTCAGTTTGGAGAATTGTCTCTCGAACTTTGCCGCAATCTTGGAATCGACGGGTCGATAGTGGTGTCGGGCGGCAATTTCCTGACCCTCGGGCGAGTAAAGATACTGCAGGTAAGCCGTTGCGACGTCCCGCGTGCCCTTGCGATCGACGGTACGATCGACCACCGCCACTGGGGGTTCAGCCAAAATGCTGACCGATGGGACCACAATCTGGAACTTCTCTGGCCCCAACTCCTGAGCCGCCAAATACGCCTCGTTTTCCCAGGAAATAAAGACGTCACCGATACCCCGTTCTGTGAAGGTCAGTAAGGACGCGCGGGCACCAGAATCCAGCACGGGAACGTTGCGATACAGGGCGGCGATAAATTCCTGCGCTTTCCTGGCGTCGTTGCCATTGGAGCGCAAGGCATACCCCCAGGCCGCCAGATAATTCCAGCGGGCGCCACCCGATGTCTTCGGATTCGGTGTAATCACCGCGACGCCTGGTTTTACAAGATCGCCCCAATCCTTGATGCCTTTGGGATTGCCCTTGCGGACCAAAAACACAATCGTCGACGTGTAGGGCGAGCTGTTGTTTGGAAGGCGCTTCTGCCAATCCGCCGCGATCACCCCGCTTTTTTGCTGAATCTCGTCGATGTCATAAGCGAGTGCCAAAGTCACCACATCCGCTTCGAGACCATCGATCACCGACCGGCCCTGTTTGCCCGAACCCCCGTGGGACTGGCGAACCGTCACCACATCGCCGGTCTTGCCTTTCCAGTACGCCGCAAAGGCTTTGTTGAAGTCTGCATAAAGTTCGCGGGTCGGGTCGTAGCTCACATTGAGCAGCGTCACGTCCTTTGCAGTTGCCGCGCTGAAGAAGCAAAGGCCCAGCACCAGCAACAGGAATCGTCTAACCGGTATCGTGTGGAATCGCATGATGAACCTCGTTGTTGGGGGGCCGATCATGCACGGCACCACGCCCCGGACCAACGAACGATTTCAACTATGCAAATGCAAAACACCAAAAGCAGCCACAACCTCGGGCGGCGCCTGAACCAGTTCGATGAGAACGCCCTCACCGCTTAAGGGGAAGGCCGCATCGGCGCGCGGGTGGATAAACGTGATGTCATGTCCAGCAGCCCCCTTGCGGATGCCGCCGGGCGCAAAACGAACGCCCTGCTCGGTCATCCAGCGGACTGCCTCGGGCAAGTCGTCAACCCAGAGCCCAACATGATTGAGGGGGGTCGTGTGCACGGCGGGCTTGCGCTCAGGGTCAAGCGGTTGCATCAGATCAACTTCAACCGCCATCGGGCCGCTACCTAGCGTGCAGATATCTTCGTCAACATTCTCGCGTTCGCTGACAAACGTGCTCTTGACCTCGAGCCCGAAAATGTCGACCCAAAGCGATCTCAGACGCTGTTTGTCCGGGCCACCGATCGCGATCTGCTGAATGCCCAGAATTCGAAAGGGTCGACTCATCATTCAAACTCAATAATGGCTTGATCGACGCTGAGGCTCTCGCCCGCACGCGCACAAATTTGTTTGACCACGCCATCCTGCGACGCAGTCAAACTGTTTTCCATCTTCATCGCCTCAACCACGGCCAGTTTTTCACCGGCCAGGACTTTTTGACCTGCCTGCACCGCAATCTGAACGAGCAGTCCGGGCATTGGCGAAAGCAACCAGCGCGAGAGGTCCGGCGGCGCTTTAAAGGGCATGAGCTTGAGAAGCTGGGCAGCACGCGGTGACAACACCATGGCGTCGATTGAGGCACCGTGATGCGCAACACGTAGGGTCAGTGGCTGCTTGGCGGACCCGCGCTCGACCTGCGCGCAAAAGGGCCGGGCATTGACCGTACCCTGTAGCAAAATTTCCCCCAATGGGGTGGGACTGTGGATCACATAGCTGCGCTCCCCCACCCTGACACTGGCCGTGACCGTGACGTCGTCATACTGTTCAATCAAAACCTCATGATGATGGTGGGCGCCCTCGGCACCCATTTGCACCACGACGTAATGACTGGCTTGAGCGAATTCATGACCAGGTAGCTGACCGCTGATACCTGCCGCTCGCGAATCGGCCTTACGCCGGACAAAGACAGCGAGGGCTACGAGGAACAAGGGATCGTCATGCGCAACATCCTCAGTCCTGAAGCCCTTGCCGTAGTGCTCCGCAATAAATCCGGTGTTGAACTGCCCACGAGCAAAGTCGGGGTGACCGATCAAGGCGGATTGAAACGCGATATTGCTACTGATGCCGCGAATCAAAAACCCATCAAGCGCCTGGCGCATCTGCTCGATCGCATCCGCGCGATCGCGACCGTGCACGATCAGCTTGGCGATCATCGAGTCATAAAACATCGGGATTTCGCCGCCCTCGTAGACGCCGGTATCGACCCGGACGCCACCGAAGTGATCGTCGCTGTAGGCAGGACCTTGCAACGTGAGGGTCCCCTGCTCGAGACTCTGAACTGGGGGCTGATAACGCACCAGACGCCCCGTCGATGGCAAGAAATTGCGCAATGGATCTTCGGCGTTGATGCGGCACTCAATCGCCCAGCCACTGCGCCGGATGTCCTGCTGAGCAAACGCGAGCTTCTCGCCTGCCGCGACCCGAATCATTTGCTCGACCAGATCCAGTCCGGTAATGCATTCAGTCACCGGATGCTCGACCTGCAAGCGCGTGTTCATTTCCAGAAAGTAGAAGTCCTGGTCCTTACCGACCACAAACTCAACGGTGCCCGCGCTTTGATACTGGACGGCTTTGGCCAGTGCAACCGCCTGCGCGCCCATCGCTTGACGGGTCGCTTCGGAGATGAACGGCGAGGGTGCCTCTTCGATGACCTTTTGATGGCGACGCTGAATCGAACATTCACGTTCGTGCAAATAGACAACGTTGCCATGGGCGTCGCCCAAGATCTGGATCTCGATGTGCCGTGGCTCCAGCACGTACTTTTCGATGAACACCCGATCATCGCCAAAGCTGCTCAAGGCCTCGCTGCGACAGCTGGCAAATCCGTCGTGCGCTTCCTTGTCATTGAACGCGACCCGCAGCCCCTTGCCACCCCCGCCCGCGCTGGCTTTGATCATCACCGGGTAACCGATGCCGCACGCAATTTCAACGGCCTGCTCGGGCGTGTCGATCGCCTGGTTGTATCCTGGGATCGTGCTGACACCCGCCTCGTTGGCGAGTTTTTTGGAGGCGATTTTGTCGCCCATCGCGGCGATTGAATGGTGCTTGGGGCCGATGAACACGATCCCTTCGGATTCCACCAGCCGCGCGAAGGCTTCATTCTCGGAAAGAAAACCATAGCCCGGATGGACCGCCTGCGCGCCAGTCTGCTTGCATGCGGCGATGATGTTTTGTGCAACGAGGTAGCTCTCGCGACTCGGCGCGGGGCCGATTAGCACAGCCTCGTCGGCCAGTTCGACATGGCGTGAAAACCGGTCGGCTTCGGAATATACCGCCACCGTTTGAATGCCCATTTTGCGGGCGGTCTTGATGACCCGGCAGGCAATCTCCCCGCGATTGGCAATCAGAATCTTCTGAAACATAGTTCTATTCCTTCGACCAATCAGAGTGGAATGTTGCCGTGCTTGCGCCACGGGTTTTCCAGTTTTTTGTGTCGCAGCATGGCCAGTGAACGGCAGATGCGCTTCCGCGTCTCGTGGGGTGCAATGACATCGTCAATAAAGCCGCGTGCGCCCGCGACAAAGGGGTTGGCGAAACGCGCCTTGTACTCGGCCTCGCGAGCCGTCAATTTTTCTGGATCGCCCTTGTCTTCGCGGAAGATGATCTCCACCGCCCCTTTGGCACCCATCACGGCGATTTCAGCATTGGGCCATGCGAAATTCACATCGCCACGCAAATGCTTGGAGGACATCACGTCATAGGCGCCACCGTAAGCTTTGCGCGTAATGACGGTGACTTTGGGAACCGTACATTCCGCATAAGCGTAGAGCAGCTTGGCACCGTGTTTGATGATGCCGCCGTACTCCTGACTGGTGCCCGGCATGAACCCGGGGACGTCAACAAACGTAATCACCGGAATATTGAACGCATCGCAAAACCGAACAAACCGCGCGGCTTTGATACCACTTTTGATGTCCAGACATCCGGCCAGGACCAGCGGATTGTTGGCAACGATGCCGACCGTCTGCCCTTCCATCCGCCCCAGACCGATCACGATATTGGCTGCATAGTCGGGTTGCAACTCAAAAAAATCACCGTCATCAACGACCTTATGAATCAATTCCTTGATGTCATATGGCTTGTTTGCATTGTCTGGAACCAGGGTATCGAGCGACATATCAAGTCGACTGGCTGGGTCCCCACTGGGACGCACAGGCGGCTTTTCGCGATTATTCAGCGGCAGATAATTAAAAAACCGGCGCAGCATCAGGATCGCTTCAACGTCATTCTCAAACGCCAGATCAGCCACGCCACTGCGGGTGGTATGCGTGAGTGCACCACCGAGTTCTTCGGCTGTCACTTCTTCATGCGTCACCGTCTTGACCACTTCAGGACCGGTCACGAACATATAGGAGCTGTCCTTAACCATGAAAATGAAATCAGTCATCGCCGGGCTATAAACCGCTC
>RFVZ01000196.1 GCA_009922405.1 Betaproteobacteria bacterium | reverse complement strand
AGGATCTATATAATATCCTCCTATATGTTAGTATTGGTGGGCCCTTGGTCTCTTGGTCTCTTGGTCTAAATCATGCCCTCTGCTCCTAACCGTACCGACGTGTACGGCGAGGTGTTTACCCCTCCGTCGCTCATTCACGAACTCTTGGACGCTTTGCCTAAATCCGTGTGGTCCGACCCCCAACTGACCTGGTTGGATCCGTGCGCCGGGCAGGGCAATTTCCTGGACGAAATCCTGCCGCGTCTCCTGGCGGGCCTCGCACCGCATTTCCCCGACGACGCCGCCGGATGCCGCCGGCACATCTTGGAACACATGGTCGTGCAGGTGGAAAAGAACCCGGCCAATGTCCGGGAATTACGGGCTAAATACGGGGCCCGGGCCTCCATTGTCGCCGGCGACTTCCTGGAGTTTGCCGGGGCCGGGCCCGGGACCACCTACGACATCATCTTGGCCAACCCCCCGTACCAAGCCCCCAAGACGGCCACCTACACCGGCTCCGCGGGCAACCGCACCCTCTGGGACCAGTTCATCGTGCACGCCCTGAAACTGGCCACGCCCACCACGGGCATCTTGGGCTTCATTACCCCCGCCAACTGGCGGCGCCCGGGCCACCCTCTCTGGCCCGAACTGCGGGAACGGCTCCTATACCTGCACATTTACGGGAAACCGGCGGGCGTGGACCTGTTCGGCGTGCAGACCCGGTTTGACCTCTTTGTGTTCCGGGCCGCGGGGGCGCCGCCCCTCGCCACCCTGCCCATGGTGATTGACGAGCAGGGCGCGACGCACCGCGGAACCCTGCGCCCGCGGGACTGGCCCTTCTTCCCCAATTACCAGTATAAGAGCATCCGTCCTCTCTTGGTCGGCCCGGGGGTGCCGGGCATTCCCGTGATTCACGACGCGTCCACGTACGACGCCCGGAAGCTGACCCGCCGCCCGACCCGCGCGCACCCTTACCCGGTCATCCACACGCTCACCCAGAAAGGGATGGGGTTGCGGTACGCGGCGGAGCGCGACCCGCGCCACTTCGGGGTGGGCAAAATCGTCCTAAATGTCAACGAACGCCAGTACCCGGTCAACGACTGGCGCGGCCAGTACGGCATGTCGCAGCTGTCGTTCGGACTGCCCGTGCGGTCGCGCGCCGAGGGGGAACGCTGGATGGCCTGCCTGCAGTCGCCGGAATTTGACGAGATTTTGCGCGCCACGAAGTGGGCGTCGTTCCAGACCGACTACCGCATGTTTACCTATTTTCGCCGGGACATGTGTCAACGGTGGGGTGGGCCCCGGGCCCGGGCCACGGCCAAGCACCGGGCGCCCGGGGCCCGGCGCACCGCGAAAACCCACGTAAAAAATAAGCCCGAATAACATATAGACGGACACGAAGCATCCGGCACGGCCACCGACATGTCGTCCCTGCAACCACGTGCGGCCGCAGAGCAGGCATTGTCGGCACGATTTCCCCCCGAATTGATGTATATGATCCTGGTGTACGCCGGGTACGTCAAATGGCGCAACGGCGCGTTCATGGGACAGATTCCGCCCCGTGACCGACGCTACCGCCTGCTGCGCACCATACCTCTCCCCCGGCTGCAATGGTGGTTTGACGAGGATTATTACTACAAGGTGACGGTGCAATTTGTCCGCTTGGATAGGACCCTCACACTGTACGAAGGGGAACCCTACGATGTCTACATCTGGCGTTCCACGAAGGCGGGCGGCACGTACGACGAATACCGGTCCGGTTATGCCCGGCGCGAGCGGAAGAAACACGGATCGGTGGAAGAAGACTCCTCCGCGTCCCGTGATCTTCCCGGCGAATTGGACGGCTAAATTGATCAGGATATATAAAGAGGGTGCTCCTATAATTCATTCATGTATTGGGCCACCATGATCCTGTTGATCGTCAGCGTGTGTGTGCGACCCTTTTCGTTTCCGGGCACGACGCACGGCGTGCGGGGGCGGCGAACCTTTCGTCCTTGGACCGGACTGGGACTGAGAACCAAGCAAGTGGGGTTTCCGCCGCATCTGCACCGCTCCTTGTCGGGTGACGAGGCGCCGCGTATGGTGTGTCACGCGATGTCTTTGTCCGAACCCTTTTATTATGGCTCGGACTCGGACCCGGACCCGGACCCGGACCCGGACCCGGTACCGTGGACCTCCTCTGTCTACACGACGCCCCCGGTCCTGCTCTTCCCCGGTCTGGGGGGATCGCGTCTGGTACGCGGCCGGCACGCTGTGTATCCCCCGCAGTTTGGCGACTACATGTTCCACTACCGCGCCTGGTCCGACCAGATCATGACCGACCGGAAACTGCAGACCCTGTCGTTGGGCGACAAACATGCCCTGGACCTGTTCCTGCCGTTCATGCCCTACCCGGTCAATTACTATAAGAGCCTGCTGGCGGAGCCGTGCGTTTATCCTATACCTTATGATTTCCGGCAGATTGACCACGCCGACTACTTGACCGACTTTTTTAGCCATCTCCGGTCGTACATTGAGAGTTTCGGACGGCCGGTGTTTTTTCTCTGCCACAGCAGCGGGGGTCTCCTGGCCCACTGGTTTCTGCACAGCCAACCCGTGGCGTGGCGACAGCGGTGGTTACGGGCCGTCTACAACATCAACGTGCCGTTTGGGGGCTTGGTCGGCGCCTTGGAACACTGCGTGCGCGACGACTTGCCGATCCACCGGTATGTGACACCCCCCGTGTTTCGGTCTTTAGGCGCCATGGTCTGGAACATGCCCAATGTGGCGGCGCTGCGCCAGGACGTGCTCTACGTGGACGGGGCGCCGGTGGCCGACTATTTTGACTATTTCGGCCTGGACGACATGCGCCGTCGGTACGACAACAACCGGCACATCATTGAATCGTTCATGGCGCCGACGGGCGTGGAAACCCACATTGTCTATTCCACGACGCGGATGCCGAACCAAACGGTCACGGCGCTCAACGTGACCTCCTCGGCCTCTGGAAAGAAGAAGACCATACGTTCCATCCTGGGAAGCGGGGACCGCATCGTGTCCACGAGCAGCCTGCTGGTCCCCCGGCAGTGGAGGTTGGATGGGAAGGGCGAGGGAGAGACGGTGGGGGACCTGGTCTTTCATTCGGTTCCCAATACCGAACATTCCAACGTGTTTCGGTGACGGCGGAGAGAGAAAGAGCCATTTTTCGTCTACAAAAATTGATTGCTATGTTACGTGATGCTTATCGTGATGCATCACGTAAACCCCGTCTAAATAATATCGCCATGTCTGATATCTTAATGCCTCATCCGTCCACGGTTCATCCCGGACCGGCGGACGAACTGGACCCCGACGTCTCGGACATGGACACCTGCAGCATCACCACCTGGGAATCACGGCACGACGCGGAGGCGGACGTGGACGTGGAGGCAGAGGCGGAATCCGCCACGACCGTCTCCGTGGGGGTGGACGACGACGACATTGACACGTTGCACGGGGACATCGTGGCCGAAATTGACGACTATGTCAAAACCCACCTGTTGGAGTACGCCTCGCCCACGTTTCACGCCGACCTGGTCGCCGAAGTCGCCGAAACCATCTTTGAAGCCACCGTCCATTCCGATCTCTGCGACGAGACCGACCAAAATCACCAAGAAATCGCCGACATGGTGCAATCCATCGCCCAGTTCTATTTCCAACATGCCGGCATCTATCCGGTGCGTTCTTTTCCACCGGAGGCTCCCCTCACCGACATGCCCCGGCGGGGGGCCGACGCGGACCTGCAACGGCACTTTCAGCAACTGAAATCCCTGCCTCAGCCGGCACAGCGCACGCCGGAATGGTACGCGTTCCGCCACAACCTCTTGACGGCCAGCAACATATACATGGCTTTAGGCACGACGGCCCAACGCAACCGGCTCATCTGCGAAAAATGCAAACCGCTCGTCGTTCCTGCGACGCAGTCGGCGCCCAACACCCAGTCGGCCACCCACTGGGGACAAAAATACGAGCAGGTGACCACGATGATCTACGAGAGCATGTTCCCCGGCAACCATGTGGACACCGAATTCGGGTGCATTCAGCACCCCGAGCACGCCTTTCTCGGGGCCAGCCCGGACGGCATCGTCACCTCGGGTCCCCGGGTCGGCCACATGGTGGAAATCAAAAACACGGTATCGCGCGTGATTGCGGACACGCCCATCATGTCGCATTGGGTGCAATGCCAAGTGCAAATGGAAACGTGCAATCTGGACTATTGCGACTACATCCAGACGTCCATTGCCGAGATTGACGAGGCCACGTTTTACGAGGAAGAAGACGGCCGTGCGCCGAACACCGAGTCGTCCTCGTCCCCCCAGGAACGGGCCGTCGGGTCTTACAAAGGTCTTATACTGCACTTGATTTCCCACACGGAAGGCGGGGCTGATTACAAGTATCTGTACACGCCGCTCAATCTGCCGATGACCCGCGCCTCGGTCACCAAGTGGATTCAGACCCATTCGGCCGTGTACCGTTCCAACTACATTCTGTTCCAGGCCATCTATTGGCGTCTGCGCGAGGTCTCCTGCGTCGTGATCCCCCGCAACCGCGACTGGTTCCAGGCCGCCCTGCCCATGTTCAAAAGTGCGTGGGAGACCATTGAACACGAACGCGAACACGGCTACGACCACCGTTTGCCTAAAAAGCGGGCGGTGGCCGAACGGACCATGAATGCGGCACTC
>RFVZ01000195.1 GCA_009922405.1 Betaproteobacteria bacterium | reverse complement strand
GTTGTGGGCGGCTTCGTCCTGAATAATCCCAGCCATGGTCGTGCCGCGATACATATGAACCGGGTTTTTGAACGCAGCATAAACCGAACCGGTCATATGGCGCATGTAATTGCGGCCAACCTGACCCGAGGAATTCGCGAGTCCATCCTTAAACATGTCAGAAGCGGACATCAAGAGCAGGCGCGGCGTCTCGATGGAGTTACCAGCCACACACACTAGTCGCGCGCTTTGCCGCTGTTCTTTGCCGGACGCGTCCATATAGGTCACGGCGGTGACTTTGCCCGAGTTGTCGTGATCAATCCGCGTGACGTGGGCCTGTGTCCGGAGATCGAGATTGCCGGTCGCCTCAGCCTTGGGGATTTCGGTGTAGAGCGTTGACCATTTGGCACCGCTCTTACAGCCCTGAAAACAAAAGCCCAGTTGCATACAGCGGCCGCGACCATCGCGGGGTTGGCTGTTAATCGCCATCCGACCAGTGTGGACTTCTTTGTAGCCGAGCTTTTTGGCACCGGCATGCAGCACCTTAAAGTTATTATTCCCAGGCAGCCCCGGAATCCCGTTGGTGCGGGTCACGCCCATCTTGTTTTCGGCCTTGGCGTAATAGGGCTCGAGTTCCTGCAGGGTTACCGGCCAATCCAGCAGATTTGCGCCATCAATCTGGCCATAGGTGGTCTTCGCCCGGAACTCATGTTCTTGGAAACGCAGCGACGCACCGGCCCAATGGGTGGTCGAACCACCGACGGTTTTACAAATCCAGGCGGGCAGACCGGCAAAATCTTTGGCAACCCGCCATGAACCGGAGGTGGTCCGTGCGTCGAGCCAGGCGAGTTGGTTAAATGACTTCCATTCGTCATTAATAAAGCTCGCAGGCGACTGACGGGCACCTGCCTCGAGCAGAACGACTTTGATGCCTTTCTGGCACAACTCATTCGCGAGCGTTCCACCGCCTGCACCAGATCCGATGACGACGACAACGCTCTCGTCGGTATATTCAAACTTTGCCACTTGTGTCTCCTGATGTTGGTTTTGAGCGCGACTCAGCCCATGTAGGGCGGCGGGCTGGCTTCAGCGGGTGGATTGGGCAGCCACTTAAGGTCCTGAAAACCTCGGGTGATGTAACCGCCCTTTTCCCAGGCCGAGCCCGGATAACCAAAAACGGCATACGCCATGTCGTTGTCGTAGAGCGCGGTGATGCATTCGCCGCGCACCATTCCAAAAAAGGGCGTTCCCTCGAGGCTTTTAACGACATCCAGTTTTTTCGCCGCGCTGGCTTTGGCAAAGCTTCCGCCCGCTTTTTGATCGAGCTGAGCGATCCCTTCGCGCAGCGATTTAGCGGTTTTTGCATCCCCCGCGGCCTTGCCATCAAGGGCTTTGGAGAGGAGTGCATAAACCGCGTCGGGCAACTTTGCATGTGGATAAAGCACTCGACCCATCGCCATAATCGCTTCGCCCTCAGCCGTTGTGAGGGACTTCAATTCAAGCGCCCAAACATTGGACGGCGCCAAGCCCGCCACTAGCGAACCGGTCGCGAGGGTTCCCATCAAAATCCCGGAGCCCTTGAGAAACTCCCGACGAGCCAGCGGTAAGTCGACTTTGCGAACAATTCCGCTGTCCTCATCGCAGCCTTCGACTTCGAGCGCGGGCGCGTCGTCAGCCCCGCGGTGAATCGTAATCACCTTCATGCCTGTCTCCTGAGAGTTAACGATCATTCTTAATCGTTCAAAGTATGACCCGACGCATGGGATCGGTAGGTGATAACGCGCTACTTACAAGGGAAAACACCGATCCGCTGCGAGCGGGTCACATTGGCGAGGCAAGCTGTTGCCCGTCGCCTCCGCACCAAACTGGCTCATCCGAATAGAACGTTGTTCACAAGCAACAGATTAAAAATCCGCACCGACTTAGGGCCGGGCGCCGCTTGATGCCGGGCCGACTAGGGGTTTCCCGCCTCAAAACCCGCTCAGGGCTTGGATTTTTACGTTGGCTTGGGCTTTGCTTAGAAAGCCGCTCACTCTTTTGAGCCAAGGCTCGAAGGGGCGCCGGAATGCCTGTTTCGCTCCTCAATCGAAAACTAGGGTTTCCACGCTTGGCGTGGATTCACAAAACGGTAAGAATCAGAGCACTTTTTTACAGTCCTTACAGATTGATGAAAACTCCTCAGGGAAAATGCAATGAAAAAATCAAACAATCGTTTCGCCGAAACGATGATGCGTCGTGCGATCCGCAGCGCATTTAGCTCCTCCGTCACGATTCTCGGCGCGGCGAGTCTTGGACTCGCGATCGCACCGAGCGCCTTTGCCCAATCCAACGCAACCGGCGGTATTTTCGGAACGGTGACGAATGCCGCGGGTAAATCCCTGTTGGTGGCTCAGAAAGGATCCGGGGTTCAACGCTCGATCGCGCTCGACGCGGGCGGGAAATACAATCTGACCTCATTGCCGGTGGGTCTGTACACCGTACAGTTGGTTGAGGGCGGGAAAGTAGTCAGCACCTATAGCGACGTCGAAGTCCGCATTAATCAAAACGTTGAGATTTCCTTTAGCGCCTCGCTGCAGACCGTGGTGGTCTCGTCGGGTGCCAAGAAACTCGATATGACGGAAATGGGCACAACGACCATTTTCACGGCCACCGAGCTTTCCAAGATCCCGGTTGGCAATAACGTCGGTGCAGTGATTCAATTGGCGCCAAGCGTCACGATTGGCGACTCCCGCTACGGCGGTAGCGGCGCACCGAGTTTCGGTGGGTCGTCAGCCTCCGAGAATGCCTATTACATCAATGGTTTCCCGGTCACGACCCTGCTAACCCAGGTGGGATTTTCGCAGCTGCCATTCGGTTCGATCTCACAGGCGCAAATTCTGACAGGCGGCTACGGTGCCGAGTTTGGTCGTTCAACGGGCGGTGTGGTCAATATCGTGACCAAGAGCGGCTCGAATGAAATGAAGGGCAGCCTGGGCTTCACGATGACGCCCAACGACCTGCGCGCTAAAACGAAGAATCAGTTTTACGCCGATAACGGCACCACCCTGGCGAATAAGCTGTACGTTTATAACGAAGCCAACCAGACAGACGCGATGACGGCTTCGTTCTCGGCCAGCGGCCCGATCATCAAGGACAAGTTGTTCTTTTACTTCGGCGCCGAGCAAACCCGTACCGATTCGAGTGGGATTCGCGGTGCGAATACCTCGGCCACCTACACGGCGGCGGCCTCGACCCAGTCGACCGCGTGGCAGGAAATTACGACGGTTACGCCCCGCTACTTGCTCAAACTTGACTGGAATCTGAACGAAGATCATCACCTCGAGTACACCAAGATTGGCGACAAAGTTACCAGCGATCGGCGTTACTTCGGCTTTAACTACGCCACACTGCAGCGCACGCTTGTTCAGAACGGTGGCGTCAAGTACACCAATTGGGGGCCGACTCCGGTCGCTGCCCAGCAGGGTGCTGAAGTCGACATCGTCAAGTACACGGGCTACCTGACCGACAAACTGACCTTGACAGCGGTTTTGGGTCAAACCAAACAGGACCATCGTCAAAACCCCTCCGGTTACAACCCGAGTCTCCCCCAGGTCACTTCCGATTCCACCAACGAAGCGCCTGGTCTCGGACCCTACGCTCACCCCCAGGGCGTGACAGGGAACCTGCTGGTCCCGGGCGCCCGCGACCGCAATCAAGGCGCCCGTGTTGACTTGGAATACAAACTGAATTCGTCGCACAGTCTGCGCGCAGGGGTCGACCAGAACACGATCCGCTCGACCGCGGGTAGCGGCTATGCCGGGGGCTTCTTGTGGCAGTACCTGAAAGCCACCAACCCCGCCAACCCAATCGATCGTTACAGCGCACCGAATTCGGTGACGGGCAACGCACTGGCCCAGCAGGGTTATTACGTTCAGCAGGTTTTTGTGAACACGAAATCGACCCCATCGGTCGACCAGAACGCGTCGTACATTGAAGATCGCTGGCAGATGACCGACAAGCTGTTGGTCTCGCTCGGCCTGCGTAATGAAGGATTTAATAATAAGAACGGCGACAATCAGTCGTACATCAACCTGCCGACCCAGATTGCTCCCCGTTTTTCAGCTTCGTTTGATGCGCTCGGGGACAAGTCGCTCAAGCTTTTCAGCAGCCTCGGCCGTTACCACGTGCCCGTGCCGACGAACGTAGCGGTGCGTGCAGCGGGTGCTTCGCTCTACACGATTCAAAACTTTGCCTACACCGGGGTTGACGCGAACGGTCAGCCGACGGGTCTGACTCCGTTCAGCCCGGTGTACTCAAACAACAACGAGCTGGGCCAGTCGAAAGATCCGCGCACCGTGGCCGCTCTGGACATGAAAGGAAACTTTCAGGACGAGTTCGCGATGGGCTTTGAGCGCGCGATGTCCAAGGACCTCAACGTCGGGGCCAAGGTCACCTACCGTGATCTGAAGACCGCGATTGATGATCATTGCGATGACCGTCCCTTCATCGCCTGGGCCGGCCGGAATGGCGTGGATGCATCGAACTTCGGCTATAACTGCGCCCTCTTTAACCCAGGCATCGCCAATACGTTCATGGTGGACTTTGGTGATGGCAAGGGGTTACGGAAGGTTGCTCTGAGTGCCGCTGAACTGGGCATCCCGAAAGTCAAGCGGACCTATACGGCTTTGGACCTCTTCGCGGAACATCCGTTTGATGGTAAGTGGTACGGCAAGGTGAACTACACCCTCTCGCGCAACTCGGGCAACACCGAAGG
>RFVZ01000194.1 GCA_009922405.1 Betaproteobacteria bacterium | reverse complement strand
GCCGCGCAGACCATCGGACCCACCGTAAGGTTCGGTACGTAATGGTTATCCATCACGTCGAAATGGAGCAGATCGGCGCCAGCGGCCTCAATCGCGCGTGCTTCCTCACCCAGACGGGCGAAATCCGCCGAGAGGATACTGGGAGCGATCCGAAAAGGTCCACTGGACTGAGCACTCATGAATCGATCCCCGTCATAATGCAGTTCGCTGCAGGACCGGAGATTCTAGCCAGTCGCGAACATGAGTTGGTACCTATGAGCAAGTACGCCGTTGAGATTGAGGTGACGCCCCAGTACCTGGCCGATCAATCGAGCCCAGATGATGGGGTCTATGCATTCGCCTACACGGTCAAGATAACCAATGAAGGCACCGTACCGGTCCAGCTCATTTCAAGACACTGGATGATCGACGACGCGATGGGCCGTCGTCAGGAGGTCAAGGGTCTGGGGGTTGTTGGCCACCAACCGCTGCTGCGCCCGGGCGAGCAATTTGAGTACACCAGCGGCTGTCCGCTGCCGACGAAAACGGGCTCGATGCAAGGGAGCTTTTTCTTCGTCGCCGAAGACGGCGAGCGCTTTGATGCGCAGATTCCTGAATTCGCGCTGCGGACGCCGGGATCCCTGCACTAAATCGGCCAGCGCGGGTTGATTGGGGCCAGATAGACTCGGGCCGCGGGGAGTTGGCGCGCTATTTCTTGCCGCGCATCGTCCACCAGACGAAAAACACCATCAGAGCGGCAACCGCGAAGGCTTCAAGATAGATGACCCACATAGACACTGAGTTTAACCGGGGCCGGGACTGCGCGCAGGCGGTTGGGGTGATCGTGCTGGCGATCGCGATGGTTCTAGGGGGTTGTGCGACGCGGCCGATCGTGCTTTCAGCCCCTGCAGGCCCCGCCCCGAACCTGCCTACGGCCCCCGTTGCGGTGCCAGCGGCAACTCCAACAGCCGCAGTGGCACGCAAAGCCCGATATATACCGACCGAATTCGCCAAACTTCCGGGCTGGGCCGAGGATGACCTTTCGGGTCTGTCGAAGGCTTTGAAACGACAGTGCCGTAATACCCAGACCCCAGGAGGGTCATCGGGGCCATTTGGTCCCCTAGGCCCGTTCGGTCCCTTAGGCCTACAGGTGACCTGCCGACTCGTGGCCACAATGCCCCAGGAGCCAGCCGAATTGCGCGCTTGGCTCGAGGAGCGATTCATGCCTTGGGCGATTGAATCGGTCGCGGTGACTGAAGGCAACGAGGCTGCGACCGGCCAAGCCGCCGCGAGCGGCGCGGCCACCAGCGGAACCACCGCCACGTCTCCTAGCTTTGAAGGCTTGATCACCGGGTACTACGAACCCCTGCTGCGCGGGTCGCGAGAGCGCAGCGATCGATTCGTCATCCCCATCAGGGGCCGACCAGACGATCTACTCGTCCTGGATCTTGGTTCGGTCTATCCGGAGACCAAAAATCTCCGCCTGCGTGGCCGCCTTGTGACGTCAGCGAAGGGGCCACCCCGGGTCGTTCCCTATGGGGACCGATCCGAAATCGAGAACCAGCCGCCCATCAGGCCACTGGCCTGGGTCGATGATTCGGTGGATGCATTCTTTTTGGAGATTCAGGGGTCGGGCCGAGTTCGCCTCGAGGATGGTTCTGTTTTAAGGGTCGGTTATTCGGATCAGAACGGTCTCCCGTACTATCCGATTGGTCGGGAACTGATCCGTCGCGGCGCCTTACAGGCGGGTTCTGCAACCGCACCCGCGATCCGGGACTGGCTGCGAACCCATCCCGATGAGGCTCGATCTGTCATGGCAACCAATCCGAGTTTCGTTTTTTTTCGAGAATTGCCGCCGCCCGGTGAGGCAGATGAGGGTCCGCCTGGTGCGCTGGGCGTGGCCTTGACCCCCACCCGATCGGCAGCCATCGATCCCAAGGCACTGCCACTGGGAACGATTCTTTATTTCAGCACGGCCCATCCGGGACGCGAAGGCGCACTGGAGCGCGTCGTCGTTGCTCAAGATACGGGCGGGGCGATTCGAGGTCCGGTGCGGGCAGACTTTTTTTGGGGCTTCGACGCCGTGGGAGGCCAGAGTGCTGCGGATCTGGCCGGAAGGATGCGCTCACCGGGGCGCTTGTGGCTGTTATGGCCGCGAGGGGAAACGCCGCCATTAACCCCCTAGCGCCCTAGCGCCCTAAACCTCAACCCTCAGCCCTTGGTTGAGTTCTCCTCAACCATTTGACGCAGACGGTCCCCGGAGAGTCCACCCGGTACGCGGCGGCCGTTACTGAAGAAAATCGTCGGCGTACCCGAGATTTTGTATTTTCTGCCGAGCTCAAGTTGGCGTGTGATGGGCGATTCACAGGACGACTTGGGTTCTTCAGGGCTTTTTCCGTCCATCACCAGGTCGTTCCAGACCTTCATCCGATCCGACGCAGTCGAGCACCACACGGCTCGGCTTTTGTCTTCTGATTCTTGCGACAGTATCGGATACGGAAACGTGTAAATCGTTGCGTTTTCGAGTTTGATCAGCTCGCGGCGCAGGTTCCGGCAATGCGGGCAGCGAGGATCCTCAAACACGGCGAGCACGCGCTTGCCATTGCCATTGACTTGCTTGAGTGCAAGGTCGAGCGGTAGGTCTGAAAAATTGATGCGCATCAATTCATCGATCCGCTCCTGAGTGATATTGCGATTGGACTTCAGGTCGATCATGCGGCCATCCACCAGACCGTAGCGCCCCTTCTCGTCGACATAAATCATTTCGCTGCCAAGGCGTACCTCGTACAGACCGGCGATCGGGGTCTTCTGGACACCCTCCACGGCCACCCCGACCTTCATTCCTTTCAACCAGGATTCGACCGCTGACCGCACCACGTCGGTATTCGCCGCTACGGGCCCAGAGGTCGCCACGAAAAGGGCAACGGCGAAGGCGGCCCAATGGCGCTCAATCGCCTGTGCAATCGCTCGAGCAATCGTCTCATAACAAGTGATCAAAGCCATCAGAATACCTTTCATGAAGAGGTGCCCCCTGCGGCCTCGCTGACCATCCAGCGCTTGGCAAACGCGAGTTGGTTGAGCGCCCGAAAGGCGAGATTTCGGAGCGGCGCAATCTGCGCAGGCGCCTTGTAGAACATTCGATACAAGCCGTCAGTGGCCAGCGTCATGGCGAGGACTGGCTCTGCCCGTGCTCGGGCATACCGTCGAAGCAAGGTGATTTCGCCACAATCACGTTCCGCCTCGCGTTGACCCAACACCCGGGCCAGGGTCGCTACATCCCCAAATCCGAGATTCATCCCCTGCCCAGCCATCGGGTGGATGACATGACCCGCATCGCCCACTAACGCGACACGCGACGCGACGAGCGCACGCGCTGAAAGACGCATGAGTGGGAGACACTGCGCAGAACTCAGGGGCTCGAGCCGCCCGAATTGCCCATGCACTGCATTGGAGACGATTGCAGCCAGGCCCTCTGCAGTCAAGGCCATGAGCTCAGCCGCCCGCTCGCCCGAGACCGACCAAACCAGGCTCACACGCCCGCGGCGTTGCTCGTCAAGAGGCAGGGGAAGCAGTGCAAGCACACCGTCATCGCCGAACCATTGACGGGCTGTGTCCAGATGCGAATGCTCACCCAGAAAATTTGCGACAACCGCATGCTGGTCGTATTCGTGCTGTGCGCCATCCAGCCCCAACGCCACACGGACCCTCGACCGAGCGCCGTCGGCACCGATCAGGAGCCGGGCGCGAAGCGGCTCTGGGGAAGTGGGTTCCGCCCGCCATTCGACGTGACCAGGAAACACCTCCATGTCACCCGTACCCGCACCGCTCTCGATCACCCCGCTCTCGATCACCCGAATATCCCTGAAGCGCAATGCCCGCTCAAGCGCCTGCGTGAGATTACGGTGCTCGATGATCTGGGCCAACGCATCGAGTCCGGCAGAATAGGCATTGAAATCGACGCTTTGGGCGTTGGCGCCAGCATCCGAAAAAACCTTCATTGCGTAGACCGGTGCGACGCGATCGAGATCGACCAGATCCCACACATGTAGTTCGTTGAGCAAAGCAAGCGTCGAACTCGACAGCGCATAGACCCGGGGGTCCCAGTCATGCGAGGTTTGTGGCTTAGGTGCCACCGGGGATGGACCAACGAGGGCGACCGAGAGCCCAGCCCGATCCAGCGCAATCGCAAGCGCCAGCCCAACTGGGCCTCGGCCCGCAATAAGGACGTCAAGCATTCGTTGCGACGGAGCTTTCATGGCGTAGGTTCATACAAACGATTATAGAGCGCGCGCCGAATCGCCCAGACGTTAAAGATCAGGTAGACGACGTACGCACCGAGGTAGGCCCACGCCGCATCCTGGAGCGAGAGATTCGCCCGAAGCAACCAGACCAACCAGAGCAAGCCCGCAAAGAGCGGCAGCGAGCACAGTTCACCCACGGCAATGACGCGCTGTGAGCCTGTCGCGAAGAGCCCGTAGAGCAAAATCCAGGAACCCATTCGCAACCATTCACCCGCCAGAAAGGTCGCAAAAACCCTGGGGCCTGGCACCACCGACAAACCAAACAACCCCACCAGCCACTGCGGCCCAGCCCAGATCATGGCGCCGAGAATCACCGCTGCGGGAATCCATAACCAGCGAACGGCAGCGCCAATTTCGCGCCAAAGTGCATGAGCCGGCGCAGAACCCGATATTGCCCTCGACATCCGCGGCAAAAACACCAGCGACAACATCCCAGAAACAAAGGCCGCCACCCAATC
>RFVZ01000193.1 GCA_009922405.1 Betaproteobacteria bacterium | reverse complement strand
TGATTCGCCTGCAACCTGACTTGTCTGAGTTCTTGCAAGTGTTTCGGGATGCGATTTTCAACCCTAAGAATGGCGCGACTTATCGCGCTTTATCTGCCGAGGCGTTCACTAAAGAAGGTTTGTCGCCAACTCTGGTGGCGTTCGATGAGGTTCATGCGCAACCGAATCGCGAACTTTGGGATGTCATGCAGTTGGCGGCTGGTGCGCGTACTTCGCCAATGATGATTGGCATCACCACTGCTGGCGTGAAGGTTGATTCCAGTGGCAAGGATTCTTTGTGTTTCGGGCTTTACGAGTACGGCAAGAAGGTTGCGCTCGGCGAAGTTGTTGACCCAACCTTTTTCATGTCTTGGTGGGAAGCACCTGATGGCATGGATCACCGCGACCCTGCAACTTGGCGAGCGGCGAATCCTGGCTTTGATGACATTGTTTCGGCTGACGATTTCGAGTCGGTTGTGAACCGTACACCTGAGTCTGAGTTTCGGACTAAGCGGTGCAATCAGTGGGTTGCGACTTCTAGCACTTGGCTTCCTGCTGGTGCTTGGGATTTGGTCACTGATCCTCACCGCGTTGTTCCTGACGGCACTGACATTGTGTTGGCGTTTGATGGTTCGTTCAATGGTGACTGCACTGCCATTGTCGGTGTGACCACTGACGATGTTCCTCATGTTTTCGTTGTCGATGCTTGGGAGAAACCTGATGGCGAGGCTGCCGATTGGCAAGTGCCGGTCGCGGATGTTGAGCAGTCGATTCGCGATGCTTGTGCCAGATGGCAGGTGCGCGAGATTGCTTGTGACCCTTATCGATGGGCAAGGACTTTTCAGGTTCTTGAGGATGAGGGTTTGCCTGTTGTCTTGTTTCCACAATCTGCCAGTCGGATGACTCCAGCAACGACTCGGTTCTTTGAGGCGGTGTTGAATCAGGCGTTGTCGCATGATGGCGATGCCAGACTTGCTCGCCATGTTGGGAACGCAACTTTGAAGTCCGATGCTAGGGGTTCGCGGTTGGCTAAGGAATCCCGACATTCGCAACGCCGAATCGACTTGGCGGTTGCTTCGGTGATGGGTGTTGAACGCGCTGCCTTTTGGGCTTCGCAGGGTGGCGGTTTGCCAATGGTTTTCGATCCTTGGTCGCTTGATGAATTAGGGGATGTTAGTGAATAAGTTTTTTAGTCGGACAGTCGTGACTGCGGTTGTCGAAATTGCAGGGGCTTTTTCAATCACTGTTGGTGTTGGCAATCTGTTTGGTTTGTCGGCAGCACTAATCTTGGGCGGAGTCTTTGCGATGATTTTTGCTTTCTTGGCGGATAGATCATGAGTATTCTGCGCCGAGGTGTCGGCGATGTTGTTGGTCGTTATCCACAATTCAACAACTATGTTGCGCCGCTTTCTCAGCTGTACGGTCAGACAACTATCACTTCGAGTGCTGGTGAGCGCATTGATGAGTGGACTGCGCTTGGTGTTTCGTCGGTGTTGTCTGCGGTTTCTTTGTTGGCTGATTCGGTTGCTTCGCTTCCGCTTCGTGCTTACAAGATTGACCCTGCCGGCAAGCGCACTGGTGTTGCTGTTCCTGAAATCTTGGCGAACCCTGACCCTGCCTCTGGCACTGATTCGTTCGAGTTTATTCACACCACAATGGCTTCACTTGTGTTGCATGGCAACGCTTACATTCACATTGATCGTGACCGCTCGGGCAAAGCGATTGGCCTTGTTCCGCTTCATCCGTACCAAATGCAGGTGCTTCCTAGTGGCGACCAGACTGGTCGTTCCTATTTGCACTTAGGTAATGAGATGGATGCGGAGAACATTCTGCACATTCGCACTTTCACTCCGCCACAATCTTTGGTTGGTGTTTCGCCACTAATCCAGTCGCGCAACCTTGTTGGTTTGTCGTTGGCGATGGATCGTCACTTGGCGCAGTTCTACGCGGAAGGCGGTACGCCTTCAGGCGTTTTGTCTACTGACCAGAAACTAACCCTTGACCAGGCGCGAGTTGTGCAGGGAACTTGGGAAGCAACTCATCGTCGTCACCGCCGACCAGCGGTGTTGTCTGACGGTTTGAAGTTCCAAACAATTACAACTTCCGCAGCTGATGCGCAAATGATTCAGTCGCGCGAACAGTTGATTCGCGACATTGCTCGAATCTATCGAATCCCTTCACACTTGATTGGCGCTATTGGCGACAACCAGACTTATCAGAATGTTGAACAGGCTTCACTGAACTTCTTGATTTTCACAATCACTCCTTGGATTCGCCGACTTGAAATTGCGTTGTCTAAGATTCTCGGCCCTGAGATGGATGTTGTTTTCGACTTCTCATCGTTGTTGCGTTCTGATGCTATGACTCGCGCTCGCGTGAACTCGGTAAACATCATGTATGGCGTTATGTCACCGAACGAGGCTCGCCAGACTGTTGGCCTTGAACCTTACGATGGCGGCGATAGTTTCCATCAGGCGTTGCCTGGCGCTGTTGTTGCTGGCGGTGCTTTGCCTAGTCTTGGCGAGGACACTGATCCGAGCGCACCGGTCATGGGAGTTCTTGACTAATGGCTGAAACTTTTCGACCACCGCAAGGGGTTCGCGATGAGGCTGCTCGCGCGTTGGCGTGGATTGCTGATGGCAAGGCTGGCCCTGGCTTCACTGACACTGGTCGCGCTCGCGCTGCGCAACTTGCTCGCGGTGATGCGGTTTCAGCTGAAACGATTTTGCGAATGTATTCATTCTTTGCTCGTCATGAAGGCGACAAGCAGGGGCAGGGTTTCAAGGTTGGGGATGAAGGCTATCCAAGTCCAGGTCGAGTTGCTTGGGCTGCTTGGGGTGGCGATGCCGGGTTCTCTTGGTCATCACAAATTAGAAAACAACTGTCTGCTCGTGCAGCGTTATTGGAAGGCGAAAGCATGGAATCTCGCGACATCGAGGAAACCGAAACAGTTTCGAACTTGCCCGAGGAATTGACGGAACTTCTTGGAACTGCGGTTCAGTTCTATTTCCGCGCACATGGCGCACATTGGAATGTGAAGGGTGCTGACTTCAGCGAATACCACAAACTATTCCAAAAGATTTATGAAACCGCCTATGAACTCATTGACCCGATTGCGGAGAACTTGCGCAAGATTGGCGTTGTTGCGCCAGCAACTTTGACAGAGTTCATCGCGCTTGGTTACTTACAGGATTCAACTGTTGGTCAAGACCCGATGGCTCTTGCTCGCGATTTGCGTGATGCCAACGATGTGTTCCTTGATCAACTGTCCGATGTCTTTGATTGTGCTTCGAACTACAACCAGCAAGGCATCGCGAACTTCATCGCTGGTGCGATTGAAGGTCAGCAGTTCTACAAGTGGCAGTTGACGGCTTCGCTTGGCGAGGAAGTTACTGAACCAGCGGTTGAACCAATGGATGTTGAAACTGTTTATGTTGACGATGTTGTTGTTGTCGAACCTGTTATGGAAATGAACTCGGCTGACATTGAGGCTGAAGTTGTTGAGCAAACTGAAACACCTGAACCACGAAATGAGAACATCGACATGGAATCACGCAAATCAAGAATGGCTTCAGCTGAGAGAGTGACAATGGACTGCGAAGTTCGCGCCATTGCAACCGATTCAACTTCCCTGCGAATCGGCGGTTACGCTGCGCAGTTCAACAAGGAAGCCACTGGCTTATCGTTCCGCGAAGTGATTGCGCCAGGCGCATTCACTCGCACCTTGCAATCAGGCGAGCCAGTGTTCCTGCTGGTGAATCATGACACCGACAACCTTCCATTGGCTTCGACACAGTCCGGCACGATGGCATTGCGCCAAGATGAAACTGGCCTTTACATGGAAGCCGACCTCGATCCGAACAATCCTCGCGCACAAGAGTTGGCTTCGGCTGTTTCTCGCGGTGATGTTTCGAAAATGTCTTTCGCTTTCACTGTCGAACCTGGTGGCGATACTCGCGAGGATGGCCTTCGTACTTTGCAGGACTTGAACTTGTTTGAAGTTTCTGTTGTCACTTGGCCTGCCTACGATGCGACCACTGTCGGAATGCGTACTGCTTCCGCTGAGGATGCTGAGGCTGAGGCTCTCGAACTACGCAAGCGGATGTTGGACTTGAAACAAAAGTTCAGCAATTCAAAGAACCGCTAACCCATAAGTTTCCCCTGTCGCAGTAATGCCTCGGCGGATTGCAATACCAAACCCAACTATTCTCACAAGGAGAAAAAATGTCATTACTTGACAACCTCAAAGAGGCTCGTTCAGCTGCTGCTGCCGAGGCTGAGGCGTTACTTGCTGGTGAAGCAACCGCCGAAGTTTTGGACTCAGTTGAAGCACGCCAGGCAGAAATTGCCGACCTAGATAGCAAGATCGAAAGTGCAACCGCGCTTGAGGCTCGCACCGCTTCTATCAAAGAAGCACGCGCTGCCGAAGGTGTTAAGACTTTCGGTTCGGCAGTAGTTACTCGCGAAGCGATGACCTACGACAAGGGCAGCGACAACTCATTCGTTCGCGACATGATTAACGCTCAACTTCGCAACGAACCACAGGCTTGGGAACGGTTGAACCGTCACCAGTCTGAAATGGCTGTTGAACTTCGCGACATCAACCGCACCGACACAAGCGGTGGAGATTTCGTTCCACCTTTGTACCTGATCAACGAATACGCTGAGTTCGCTCGTGCTGCTCGCGTAACCGCTGACCTAGTCACAAAGATGGCGCTACCTGCTGGAACTGATTCAATCAACATTCCACAAATCACCAC
>RFVZ01000192.1 GCA_009922405.1 Betaproteobacteria bacterium | reverse complement strand
CAGCGCCTGGCGGTCGCGACTGACTCGCGGTCGGGCGCTGCACTCATGGATTTTTACCTTGGACTGGCGCAGGTCATCGGCATTCACACGCTGCTTGGACTTTCTGCCTGGTGCGTCTTGCACACGGGGCAGGTGAGCATTGCGCAGGGCGGGTTTTTCGCGATCGGCGCCTATGTCGCCGGCATGCTGACCTCGATGTGGGGCTGGCCACTTGGGTTGGCGCTTTTGACTGGCGCCATCCTGTCGGGCGTCGTTGCAGTCGCAGTCGGTTTCCCTGCACTTCGGATTAAGGGCTTGATGCTGGTGGTCGCGACCACCGCCTTCGCGGAGATCGTCAGGCTTGTTTTTTTCAATCTTACCTGGCGGGTGCAGACGCCACAGGGATTGGTGGGTCCCGACGGGAGCCTTGGATTTGGTGGGATTCGTTATTTCCCAGGTAATGGATGGACGACGCTTGAGGTCAACTTCTTGATCTGGTTCCTGGTGGTCGTTGTGATGCTTTTTCTTGGCTGGCTCGATCGCTCGCGAGTCGGCACGCTCTGGCGGGCGGTGGGTGAAGATGAGCTCGCGGCGCAAAGTGCGGGCATCAATTTAACCGCAGCCAAGGTTTCGGCCTTTGGTGTGGGTGGTTGCATCGCCGGTCTTGCGGGGGGCGTTTTTGCGCACTACGCAACCCATATCGAGCACAACAACTTTGGCATTCTGTTGGCGACCTTCGCCATTGCTTATCCGATCATCGGCGGACTTTCGAGCCTGGCGGGAACACTCCTGGCCGTCATTTTTATTCAGGGGGTTTTGCTCGAGGGGCTTCGCTTTCTGGGCGACTGGCGTAGTTTGCTGTTTGGTGCCTTGATTGTGGTCGTCATGCTGGTCCGTCCGAGCGGGTTTTTGCGGCGCTCGCTTGGCGAGAGTCTGGGGCGGACCAGGCATGCTTGAACTGCAGAACCTGAGTCGTCACTTCGGTGGAGTCAAAGCGGTCGACCAGCTGGACCTTGATGTCGTTCAGGGCGAAATTTTGGGCCTCATCGGACCCAACGGATCGGGTAAGAGCACGACTGTCAACCTCATCACTGGGGTCTATCAACCCACAAACGGCGCGCTGCGTTTTAAGGGTCAGGACATTGCCGATCTGGCACCGCACCAGCGCACCGAGTTGGGTATCGCCCGGACCTTTCAGAACATCCGGCTTTTTGGGCATCTGACCGTGTGGCAGAACCTCTGGGCGGCGCGAGTCGTGCGTGAGCGGGGGTGGAGCGGGTTTCGCGAGCGCTGGTTATCGGGTGCTAAGGCGGCGCGGGAGCAGGCCGAGGAGCTACTGGTCTTTGGCGACCTTGCGCACAAACGGGACCATCTGGCGGGCAATCTCGCGTTCGGTGAACAGCGTCGGCTCGAGCTCATCCGTGCCGCCGCCTCGGGTGCGGAGTTGCTGTTGCTGGACGAGCCTGCGGCAGGAATGAACGCGGAAGAAATCTTAGATCTCGATCAACGCATTCGGCGCCTGCGTGATCAGGGTCGAACCATCCTGCTCATCGAACATCACATGGAACTGGTGATGGAAGTATGTGACCGTGTCGTCGTGTTGAATTTTGGTCGCAAGATCGCCCAAGGGACCCCAGCACAAGTGCAACGTGATGAGGCGGTCAGGGCGGCTTATCTGGGCGCAGACCATCATGCTTGAGATCAGCGATCTGGCCACTTCGTACGGCAAGATTGAAGCGCTTCGGGGCGTGACGCTCTCCGCACGATCGGGCACCGTCACCTGTTTGCTAGGCCCCAATGGCGCTGGCAAATCGACCCTGATGCTGACACTCGCAGGGATTCTTAAGCCTTTGCGGGGCTCGATTAAGTTCGAGGGTGAAGAACTGGTCGGTTGCGAGCCCGCGAAAATCGTCGAACGCGGAATGGCGCTTGTGCCGGAAAACCGGCTGGTCTTTCCCGGCTTGACCGTGCGCGAGAATCTCCTTGCCGGGGCCTACCGCCGCCGCGATATGGCGGGGATTCGAAGTGATGTCGACGCGATGTTTGTTCGCTTTCCTCGCCTCAAAGAACGAGTGGAACAACTTGCTGGAACACTATCCGGCGGTGAACAACAGATGCTTGCGGTTGCCAGGGCACTGATGTCGCGCCCGCGTTTATTGCTGATGGATGAGCCTTCAGTTGGCCTCGCCCCGTTGGTCGTGGCCGAGATTTTTTCAATCATCGAACAGTTGCATCGTGAGGGCGTCAGTCTGTTCGTGGTTGAGCAAAACGCCCACATGGCACTGAAGGTTGCGCAGCATTTTTACCTGATGGAGCAGGGTCGCGTCAGCTTCTCGGGTAGCCCGGGTGAGATGGCCGACGATACCGTGATCCAGCGGGCCTATCTCGGTCAACAGCGTGCAGAGCCCGGATTGCCAACATCTCCATGATGCACGTCTTGCAACTCTTGATGGACGGCCTGATCGACGGAGGCGCCTATGCGCTCATCGGATTGGGACTGTCACTGACCTTTGGACAATTGCGGCGCCTCAACCTCGCCTATGGCGCCACAGCGATGTTGGCGTCTTATCTGGGTGCTGCCCTGTACGCGACGCAGCGGGCACCGGCGTGGTTGGTTGCAGTGACGGTCATTGTTTCAGCGACGCTCATCGGGTGGTACGTCGAATGGATGTGCTTTGCTCGCAGCGGTCAAGAATCCGAACAGGGCTTCGGGCCAGCGATCGGAGCGCCGATCGCGGGTGCGGACGGCCGGGAGGTTGTCGCGCTTGCATCGAGCTTTGCGATCTGGATGCAACTCGAGCAACTCGCGGTTAATCTGTTGCCGCAGCACCTGAATGCTTTTCCTTCTCTGGCAGCGCAACAAGACTGGGTGATTGACAGTTCCCTGGGGGAACTCATGGTCCGCCCGGATCGGTTGCTACTTGCGATTTTGGCAGCCGTAATGGTCCTGGGACTTGCGGTCTGGCTCGAGCGTAGCCGTACCGGCTTGTCTTGGCGTGCGTGTGCGGATCGACGGTTGGCAGCTCATCTGGTGGGTATGCCTGTGGCCCGACTTCAAACAGCGGCTTTCGCCGCGGGCTGTGCGCTTTCAGGATTCGCCGCTTTTGCAGTTCTCTCGCTTGATGGGCAGGTCACGCCAATGTTTGGGATGTGGGTGTTACTCAAGGGGTTGGTGGCGGCCATGTTGGGAGGCCTCGGCTCGGTGCGGGGCGTCTTGTGGGGTGGACTCTTTCTCGGCGTCGTTGAGGCTTTTGCGCAGGCCTCGGTTGGCGCACAGGGACGGGAATTCGCCACCTATGCCCTTTTGTTTTTTGTTCTGGTTGTGCCCTGGAAACCTCGTCAAGCGCTGGGTTTGAGCGCGGGGTTGCGCGGATGAACGAGATGGTCGGCGCCCACCTGATCGGTCTCTCGAGTGATATGGCAATCATGTCCTTGCTTGCGCTGTCGGCTTACCTTCTGTTGTTGGTTGGCAAAGTCTCATTCGGTCAACAGGCCTTTTTCGGGCTGGGCGCTTACGCATCGGGCGTGATGTCCGCCATGTTTCATGCCCCGCTGCTGTTCGCGCTCGTGTTTGGGATGGGCGTTGGCGCACTCTGTTCATGGCTGGTTGCTTTGCCGACCATGCCGCTTTCTGGATTGAACTATGCCGTCGCGACTCTGGCCTTCGGTGAGATGGCGCGCGTCGCCCTGAGCCTGTGGTACTGGCAGATCGACCTCGGTGATGGCCTTGTTGGGCCTGCTGCAATCGACGGATTTCGCGACATCCGTTGGCTCCACGAAAACGACGTTTCGCCGGGGCAATTTTTTGCGCTGACGATGTTCGTTTTGTTTTGTATTTTAATTCTAATGTTGAGATCCGAGCACACGAGGCTTGGGGTCGCGCTTCGGATGACAGGGCAGGACGAAACGCTAGCCGCGACGCAGGGTATCAATGTGAGCCGTCTGCGTCTGTTCAGCGCGACGGTTGCTGGGGCGCTTGCGGCATTGGGTGGAGGGCTTTACGCACACCGGACAACTTACGTCGAGCCCGCGATTTTTGATCCGATGCTTGGCGTTCACGCCGTTGGGTATGCCTTGCTCGGTGGGGTTGGGACCGCACTCGGGCCTCTGGTCGGTGTCTTGTTCGATCTAGGGTTGCTCGACGCGACCCACTGGTTCTCGGGCTGGCGGATGGTGATTTTCGGTGGGCTGGTCGCTTTGTTTTTGCGCTGGCGGCCGCGTGGCTTTCTCGACGAGCGGCTGGTCCATCGATTCGGATCAATGTTCAACGCTAAGAGGTATCCATGACGTCAGGCATCGTCGCGAACATCCGAATCTGGGTTCTGGCCGGATTGGCCTTGTTGGTGCCAGCCTCGCTATTTGCCCAGACGGGCGAGCGAGCGCAAGTGGGTCTGCAATGTGTTTCTTATGGTTCAGGGCCGCAGCTTGATTGCCTGGTCGATCTCAAGCGGAAAGACGGTTCGCCGCTGGACAATGCCCAGGTCACTCTGGGCGCGCTCATGCCTTCCATGCCCATGGCGCACACGATCAAGCCCGTGCGCGCAACGTCCACGGGCAAGCCGGGTCAGTACCAGGGTACGTTAGTGCTCGAGATGCCCGGCATTTGGACAGTCGACGTCGAGGTCAATGGGCCGTTGCGCGACAAGGTCGGCCAGAACCTCATGGTCAATGCGTGTAAGGGCGACACCCGTTGCACTGCTGCGCCCGCGAAAACCGGCGAAAAATCCCCGCCCGATGGTCATGGAAAAGGTCATGGAAAAG
>RFVZ01000191.1 GCA_009922405.1 Betaproteobacteria bacterium | reverse complement strand
GTTTCGTCTTGCTGGACACGCCGACGGGCGCCTGACGCTGACGGACCCCGTCACCGGACGTCGACTTGATCTGGTGGCGTTTGGGACCGATAACGCCAAATCGTTCAGTCGCTGGTTGCCGGTCCCAACGGCTCCAAGTTCCGTTAAAGTGTCGACAGCAAACGGTGTCAATAGCAACTAACGTCATGAAGGATTGACGACATGTCAGCAATTCTGTCTCCGCGCCCAGACTCCATTACGGCTGTCCCCGGGGGCGTGCCATTCGTTGCGCCGATTAACAGTTCTGATGACGCATTCAATCAGGCCCGCGCCGATTCGCTGATCAGCCCGAAGTTCTACACCACCGACTTCGAGGCGATGGATCGAATCGATGTGTCTTCGGTCCAGGCCGAGTGGGACCAGTTGATATCGGAATTCAGAAGCGACGCCAACAAGGATCACTTTGAGCGAGACGATGCGTTCGGTGCCGAAGTCATGGCGTTACCCGAGGGGCTACGCGACGAGTTCTTCGATTTTTTGATCAGTTCGGCCACGTCCGAATACAGCGGCTGCGTGCTCTACGCCGACATCCGCGCAAAGGTCAAGAACCCGGAAATGCGTGAGTTGATGGGCTATATGGCCCGCGATGAATCGCGCCATTCGGGTTTTATCAACCGCGCCCTCAAGGACTTCAACGTCGGGCTGGATCTGCCCGCGCTACGTCGTACAAAGGCGTATACCTTTTTTAAGCCAAAGTTCATTTTTTACGCGACCTATCTGTCCGAGAAGATTGGTTACGCGCGCTACATCACCATTCACCGGACCCTCGAGCAGCATCCAGAAAGGCGCTTTCACCCAATTTTCCGCTGGTTCGAACAGTGGTGTTTAGATGAGTTCCGCCACGGCGAAGCGTTCGCCGTTTTGATGAAAGCGGACCCGAAGCTGCAAAGCGGTGTCAACAAGCTCTGGATCCGTTTCTTCCTGCTCGCGGTGTTCGCGACGATGTACGTTCGTGACCACACGCGGCCTTACATGTTTGAAGCGCTGGGCATGAAACCCGACGAGTTCGGCTTTCAGGTGTTCCGAATTACCACGGCGATCTCGCGGCAGATTTTCCCGATCTCTCTGGATATTGAAAATCCCGCGTTCCGTGCCGGGCTCGAGTCAATGCGCACCAGCTTTGAGGCCGTTCAGGCCGCGCAAGCGCGCGGAGGCCTGCTCGGCAAACTTCAGGCACTGGGTGGGAATCTAAAGATCGCTGCAACATTCGTTCGACTCTTTCTGCGCCCGGTACACCGGCACGCACTGCCAGACGACGTCCGCGTAGTGCCTGCCTGGTAAGCCGCGTGTTGGAGTCTGCGGCCCCGGCGCTATTCAGTGCGTTTGTCTGGTGGTTTTCAACCGGCATCGTGTTGTATCTGGACGGTTTGCCGCAGAACACCTTCCGCTGGAGCAACGTCGCCGACGACCAAACCGCAGCAGGCGCGTACGCCGGATTTTTTTACGCGATGCTCATCTGGGGCTGGCTGGAACTCAGCTATTACACCGGCTACGTGACGGGCCCGCGAAAAATCGCCTGTGCACCCGGATGCGCGGGCTGGCGGCATTTTGGCCATGCGCTTGAATCGAGTCTTTATCACGAAGCGGCGATCGTGATCGCAATCCTAATCGCACTCGCACTGACCTGGGACCAACCCAATCGGGTCGGACTGTGGACCCTTCTTCTGGTGTTTGGCATGCATGAGAGCGCCCGGTTGAATGTGTTCCTTGGCGTTCGGAACCTGAATGCGGACTGGCTCCCGCCACATCTGAATTACTTGCGCGGCTTTCTTCGAAAGCGGGCGATGAATCCATTGTTTCCAGTTTCGATCACGATTGGAACAACGGTGACCGTGCTATTAGTTCGCGCCTCGGCGGCGAATGAAACCGGTAGTTTTGAGGCGGTCAGCATGGCACTCCTCGCCACGCTAGCGGGTCTGGCCATGTTCGAGCACTGGCTCATGATTCTGCCTTTACCCACCAACTGGATGTGGCGCTGGGGTCTCGGAAATCGCGCACTTGCCGATATCGCCGGGCAGTCAATCTCACCCCCTTCGTCTCAATCCGTGCCGCCGCCCAGCATCGAAGCCCGCGTGGTCGGCCACAGCGTCTGAATCACCGTCCGAGAAAGCGCCACGAGCATTCAAAGATTGACCGGGATCGGGCTTCTCGCTGCTCTGGCGGCTGGCTTTGCGTGTCTCTGGACACCTGACCTGGATCGCACCGAGCTTGAGTCTCGCTATGCCGGATCACCCTCACGGTTTGTCGAACAGAGCGGGTTGCGCGTTCACCTGCGCTCAAGCGGCCCGACGATGACTCAATCCGAGCCGGCGCGAGAGCCCGTTCCGACCGTGGTTCTACTCCATGGTTTTGGTTCGAGTTTGCATACCTGGGAGGACTGGGTTCCAGTTCTATCACAGGATTTTCGAGTGATCCGATACGATCTTCCTGGAAGTGGGCTGACCGGCCCAGACGCCCGTGGCGATTACACCGATGCTCGCGGAATCGTTGTCCTTCTTGATTTACTGAACCACCTCGGGATTCAAAAAATCAGTCTTATCGGTCATTCGATCGGCGGACGATTAGCCTGGAACTTCGCAGCAGAAAACCCCGAGCGGATTGAGAAACTCGTACTGGTTGCGCCGGACGGATTTGCCAGTCCGGGCTTCGAATATGGCAAGGCACCCGAGATCGGATTGAGCCTGCATGCGATGCGCTTCATCCTGCCAAAGCCCTTGCTGCGCATGAGCCTTGAACCTGCCTATGGGAAAGCCGCGACCATGACCGATCAGCTGCTGACGAGATATCACGACCTTATGCGAGCCCCCGGAGTGCGACCGGCCCTGATCGCCCGTCTGGAGCAATCGACCCTGCAGGACCCCAATCCGACTCTGGCTAACATCAAGGTGCCCACGCTCCTGCTATGGGGCGAACAGGACGCGATGATTCCGGTGGCCAATGCGAACGATTATCTGCGCGCCTTACCGAACGCTCGTCTGGTAAGAATGACTGGCGTCGGGCACCTTCCGCAGGAGGAGGCCCCCGCGGAATCTGCGCTTATCGTTCACCAATTCCTGCAGTAAACCGAGCCACCGCGCCGAGCGCCTGGGTCAGACCCGGGCAAAGCCGAGCAGGTGGGCCATGTCCTTAAAGAAAATACGCACATGGGCCATCGGCTTTTTGCGAACCAGTTCTTTGTTCATGTACGACTCAAAGGTCAACTGCTGAACATCGCGGTCGCGACAAATACTGACAAAACGCTCCCGGCGCTTATCGCTGCTGTACCAAAAATACTGCATGATCCCAAGAACCATAAAGACCGTGCCGTGCGCCTTCATGAACCGCTTGCGGGCAGTCGCAAGCGCCTGCCCATTACCCGTGGCCAGTAAGCCTTCAACCGCATCGGCCGCCAGCGATCCACCGACCATCGCGTAGTAAATACCTTCACCGGACGCGGGGGCTACAACGCCCGCAGCATCACCCGCGAGCACCACGTCGCGACCGTTGTCCCAGCGCTTGAGTGGTTTCATCGGCAGCGGCGCCCCTTCACGGCGCAAGGTGACGGCATCTTTTAGCCCGGTCGCTTCACGCAGAGCGCCGACCGCATTCTTCAGTGAAAAACCTTTGTCGGCGCTGCCCGTTCCAACGCTCAGCGTATTGCCGTGGGGGAATACCCAGCCATAAAAGTCGGGCGATAACTTGCCCTGGTACCAGACATCGCAACGAGAACCGTCATAGCCGGGCGGCTTCACCGCCGGCGCTTCAATAATCTCGTGATACGCGAACACATATTGTGTTTCTTTAGCACCAGGGATGGCCTGGCGTCCGACACCGGACTTGGCACCATCGGCGCCAATGATGGCGCGCGCGCGGACGCTTTCAGCGCGCCCCTCGCCGGGCACCCGTCGATCGCGGATTCGATAATGAACCCGGCTGATACCGTCGGCATCGCGCTCGAGTTTCTCGAAAACGCCAACGCGCCGAATCGCCCCGGCATTGGCGGCCCGGACCCTCAACCACTCGTCAAAATGTTCGCGATCGACCATGCCGACGAAGCCGCCTTCAATCGGCATATCAACGTTGACGGTGGTTGGAGAAACCATGCGCGCTGCGCTTGCACGTGCGACCAACAAGTTGTCGGGAATCCGGTAATCCTTGATGAGCCGGGGTGGTATTGCGCCGCCACAAGGTTTAACTCGTCCCGCCCGGTCGAGTAACAACACGGACCGCCCCTTGCGGGCGAGTTCTTCGGCCGCCGTAGCGCCCGCAGGCCCGCCACCCACAACCACGACGTCATAAATCTCCGTTTTTTCCTCACCAGCCCCTGCCGGGGGGGTCTGGTTTTCGCGTGTGATCCAAGATTCGGTGGCATTCATCAGAATGGTCTCCCAGTTACTGTGTCGATATTGGAACGATTAGGTCATCTCAGTGACGATTGAACGAAGGGCAAAGGCGCTCACCATCATCCCGGCCACGAACAACGGGACGCCAAAGCCGCTGTAGGGCAACGCTCGCTTCGTGGGTGCGCCTACAAACCAGCGCATCAATGCGGCCTGAGCAGCCAGCAGCCCCCCCACCGAACATGCGTGCCATGGCCGCCCCCACATGACGAGTAGCGCGATGACACCGAGCTGTGGCAACGCCATCGTCCAGCAGGCAGAATGAGCCGCGCCGTCGATGCCAAGTTGCACCGGCAGGGATTCAACGCCCATGACCCGATCACCCTCGACAGCTTTGAAGTCGTTCAGGG
>RFVZ01000020.1 GCA_009922405.1 Betaproteobacteria bacterium | reverse complement strand
ACTTGCCGGCGTCGGGCCAGTTGCCGTTCAGCTTCATCGGCGAAAGGCGCGCAAACTCGAGAGGCTGCCGACATCAGAGCCGCCTCGGCGCGACCCAGATCCATTGCACCGGGCGTCACCGGGACGCGTAGGGTGCGCACGCCCAATTCGCCGGTTCGACCCTGTTTGCGCACCGCCGATGTCAGCAGAACCGAATTGGGGAAGCGCAGCCTAGCGGTCGTTGCATGACCTGCCGGAGTCAGTTCGATCAGCTCGGTATGCATGAGATCAATATCGACCACCTCGCCCACCAGTTCGCTACCGACTGTCACCGCGATGATGTCACCAACCTCATACGCAGAGGTCAAAACCCGGTAGACACCGCCCAAGGCACATACGATCACCTCGCGCATTGCCAGCACCGCCGCCGCGCCCAGCGCAGCGACCGATACGGCCAGACTCTTGAGATCACTACCCCATGCGAGAAGAAGGATCAGGGCCACACCCGCAACCACCGCGTTGCGAGCCCTAACGGCGAATGCCCGACCGAGATCATGATCATCGAACCCTTGGGCACGCCGCTGTGCCAGCCGCTGCAAAACTGCGGCAACCATCAGTACCACACCCGTGACGACCAGCTCTTCGCCGCGGCGTTGCCACAAACGGTCGAGCCCCGTGACTGCCGCGAATTCGACCAGCAGATGAATCAGCTCGGCCATGGCTTCTGGATCTACACCTGTATTCAGGTGTTTTGCACAACGATCGACGGAAACTTGGAGGTCATGTCCCGGGCGCGCTGCGCCACCCGCACCGCCACCTTACGGGCGATCGCTCGATAGGCGAGTGCAATCGCGCTGTCGGGCTCTGCGATAACGGTCGGACGACCGCTGTCGGCCTGCTCACGGATCCGAATATCGAGCGGCAGCGCGCCCAGAGATTCAACGCCCGTTTCGAGCGCCATGCGCTCACCGCCACCCGATCCAAAGACGTGTTCGATGTGACCGCAGCGGGAACAATGATGCACAGCCATGTTCTCGACGATGCCCAGGATCGGGATGCCCACCTTTTCAAACATCCGCAAACCCTTGCGGGCATCGAGAAGCGCGATGTCCTGCGGCGTGGTCACGATGACCGCGCCGGTCACTGGAATCTTCTGCGCGAGGGTCAAGTGGATGTCCCCGGTACCGGGTGGCATGTCGACCAGCAAATAGTCGAGATCGCGCCAGTTGGTATCGCGCAGTAATTGCTCGAGCGCCTGCGTCACCATCGGTCCACGCCAGACCATTGGGGTATCCATATCCACCAAAAACCCGATCGAAGAGGCTTGCAAACCATGCCCCATCATCGGCTCGATCGTCTTGCCATCCTCCGACTCTGGCCGACCACTGATGCCCAGCATCATCGGGATCGAGGGGCCGTAAATGTCGGCATCCAGAACGCCTACGGTAGCTCCCTCCGCAGCAAGTGCCAGCGCCAGGTTCACCGTCGTGGTGCTCTTGCCAACCCCCCCCTTACCCGAGGCGACCGCGATCACATTGCGAACCCCCGTGAGCAGTTTGACGCCGCGCTGGACCGTGTGGGCGACGATCTTGTGGCTCACGGTGGCGCTGACGTTCCCGGCCCCCGGCAACGCGCGCAAGGCTGCAATGATGTCGCGACGCAGTCCATCCAAGAGGCTGTTTGCTGGGTACCCCAACTCGACTTCAAGCGAAATATCCGTCAACCCGCCAGCGGCCGGTTCGACCCGCACTTTGCGGACCCAGCCCTCGGTGACCAGATCGCGTCCCGTCTCGGGATCCAGAATGGAACGCAGCGCCTGCGTCGCCTGTTCAACCGAGATAGGCGCGGAAATTGGCGTGGAAGTCATGGCGAATGCCACCTCGAACTCAGTGTAATCGGGGGATCGAGTCTAATGGAAATCCCCGCCCAAACCGCCTTGCTAAACTGCCAGCGTCCGCTATCCCGTCAAAGCATGCCCCCATGACCTCCGCCTCCCGCCGCCTTTTTGTCACAACCGCCCTGCCCTATGCGAACGGCTCATTCCATATTGGCCACATCATGGAATACATCCAGGCCGACCTCTGGGTTCGTTTTCAGCGTATGCGCGGACACGAGGTTCACTTTGTCGGGGCCGACGATGCGCATGGCGCACCGATCATGCTGAAGGCTGAATCGCTGGGAATGACGCCGCAGGAACTCGTCGCCAAGATCGCAGCCGAACGGCCCGCCAGTCTGAATGGGTTTCATATTCGATTTGACCACTGGCACTCAACCGACACCCCCGAGAACGTTGAACTTTCACAGGCGATCTACCTGGCCTTGCGCGACACAGGCTTGGTTGATGTGCGCGAAATTGAGCAGTTCTTCGATCCGGTCAAGGCCATGTTTTTGCCAGATCGATACATTCAGGGCGGATGCCCAAAGTGTGGTGCGCTCGACCAGTATGGCGATGCCTGCGAAGTCTGCGGCGCGGTCTATAACGCGACCGAATTGGTCAATCCAAGATCGACGCTCACTGGCGCAACCCCGGTCCTCGCGAAATCGGACCATTATTTTTTCCGACTCAGCGATCCGCGTTGTGTGGCCTATCTGAGAGCCTGGTTAAGCGGTGCTTCGACACAAGATAGGCCTCCAGTTCAGACCGAAGTGGCGAACAAAGTCAGGGAGTGGCTGGGCGAGGAAGCAGACGCCAAACTCGCCGACTGGGATATTTCGCGTGATGCCCCTTACTTTGGCATTCCCATCCCTGACGCCCCGAACAAATATTTCTACGTCTGGCTGGACGCACCCATCGGATATCTCGCGGCACTCAAGCACCATTTCGATGCTGGGCAGGCTGCGCAGCACTGGCACGCGCAATCGCGGACGGTCCAAAATTTCGACGCGTTCATGAAAGACCCGCAAGTCGAACAGGTGCACTTCATTGGGAAGGACATCGTTTACTTCCACACCCTTTTCTTCCCCGCGATGCTCCATTTTTCGGGCCGTAAATCGCCGTCTGCGATCAACGTCCACGGCTTCATGACCGTGAGCGGCGAAAAAATGTCGAAATCGCGTGGCACCGGGCTTTCGCCTCAGCGCTATCTCGAACTTGGGCTCAACCCTGAGTGGTTACGCTACTACCTCGCAGCAAAGCTCAATGCCCGGGTCGAGGACGTTGATTTCAATCCGGATGACTTCCTGGCCCGAGTGAACTCGGATCTGATCGGCAAGTACGTCAACATCGCGAGTCGGGCGGCTGGCTTTCTGAACAAACGCTTCGATGGTCAGGTGATCGCCACCGGGACCGCTTCGAATGACTCGACCCGATCGCTTGAGTTGATCAAGGGCCTGCGTGGGTCTGCGGACTCGATCGCACACGCCTGGGACGCGCGGGACAACGGTCGCGCAGTTCGCGAAATCATGGCCCTCGCCGATCGTGTGAACCAGTTCGCCGATGAGGTGAAACCCTGGGAACTGGCGCGCAACCCCGATCTGGCCAACGAACTTCAGGCGGTCTGTTCTACGCTGATCGAGGCCTTCCACATCCTGACCGTCTTTCTCCACCCAGTCCTGCCCGCGACGACCGAGCATGCGTTGCACTTTTTAAATTGCCACCAGCAGATGACGGGCGGGGTTTTACCCTGGTCGGCCTGCCTGCAATTCAACCCAGAGGGCGGCCGTATTGGCGCGTATGAGCACCTGATGACACGAGTGGAAGCCAAACAGATCGACGCGCTCTTTGACACGCCGCCACAGGCAGCTCCGAGTACCGTTGCGCCAACCCAAGCGGCGCATTCGGCAACGCCCGCAGCAACGTCGACGACATCAGCCTTGCCAACGATCAGCATTGATCAATTCAACGCGGTGGAACTTCGGGTCGCCAGGATCGTTGAGGCTGGGCGAGTCGAGGGCTCCAACCGACTCCTGCGGTTGATGCTGGATGTCGGTGAAGACCGCCCACGGCAAGTGTTCTCGGGTATTGCGCAGGTCTATGCACCTGAGCAATTAATCAACCGCCTGACGGTATTGGTCGCCAATCTTGAACCCCGAAAAATGAAATTTGGCGTTTCCGAAGGCATGGTCCTCGCTGCGGGGTCAGACGACCCGCAGAACCCCGGCATCTACCTCCTCAATGCCGACTCGGGCGCCCGGCCCGGCATGCGCGTGAACTGACCGTGAGATTGGCCTTGGCAACGTTCCGGCCAAGGCTGATCCTCGCACTCAAAGGTTATAGCCGCGCGGCGTTCGTGCGTGACGTCACCTCGGGGATGACCGTGGGGTTCGTGGCATTGCCATTGGCAATGGCCTTTGGAATTGCCAGCGGGGTCAAGCCTGAACAGGGGCTCATAACCGGGATTGTGGCGGGATTGCTGATCTCACTGCTCGGTGGTTCGCGGGTCCAGATTGGCGGTCCGGCCGGCGCTTTTGTTGCCCTGCTCTATGGCATCGTCGACCGGTACGGTGTCGCCAACTTGCTCATCGCCACCATGATGGCCGGTGGCTTTTTGTTCGCAATGGGCGCCCTGCGAATGGGCGTCCTGATCCGATTCGTTCCGGTTTCGATCATTATCGGGTTCACCAATGGCATCGCGGTCCTGATTGCGCTCCAACAGATGCGCGACCTGATCGGCCTACCAATCGAACGGATGCCGGCAAATTTCTTCGCACAAATACAAATCATTTGGGAAACCCTTCCGAGCCTCAACCCCTGGGCAATGATGGTCGCGCTCGCCTCGTTGCTGATTCTCATGCTGTGGCCGCGATGGACCTCCGGAAAGCCGATTGTCGGCAGGGTCCCTGCGAGTGTGATCGCGCTGGTTTTCGGCACCCTGGCGGTTGTGGCGTTCGATTTACCCGTTGAAACGATCGGAAGCCGATTTGGCGGCATCCCCGCGCAATTGCCTCTACCCGCACTCCCGGCGTTGGACTGGGAGTCTGCCCGGCAACTGGTTGCCCCCGCGCTCTCGATCGCATTGCTCGGCGCAATTGAGTCGCTGCTCTGCGCCCGCGTAGCCGACGGGATGATTGATGATCGTCATGACCCCAATCAGGAACTGATGGCCCAGGGCGTCGCCAATCTGGTGAGCCCACTGTTTGGTGGGATCGCCGCAACCGGAACCATTGCGCGGACGATAACGAATGTGCGAGCGGGGGGACGAACCCCGATTGCAGGGATCGTTCATGCGCTGACACTCGCCGCCATCGTGTTGCTTGCGGCGCCCCTTGCGAGTCACATCCCACTGTCGACGCTGGGCGCCATCCTGCTCATGGTGGCGTGGAACATGGGCGAATGGCGCGCATTCGAGGAACTCAAGCGTTTCCATCTGCCCTATCGAACGACCCTCTTGAGCACCTTCCTGCTAACCGTGGTCTTCGACATCACGGTGGCCGTCGAAGTGGGCCTGATGCTGTCCTGCCTGTTCTTCATTTGGCGGATTTCCACCCTGACGCGGGTTGAGTCAGTCCCCTTGCCAATTGACTCTGTGGCAAACCTAGCCTCAGATCGAACCAAGACCGCAGGGTTGTGGCGGATCGAGGGCGCCCTCTTTTTTGGCTCGATCGACAAAATTGAAGTCCTGCTCGACCCATCCGAGTCCCTGCCCAAGGTTGTTTTGCTGGACCTCACCCGCTTGCTCTACATGGATGCAACAGGCCAGGAAGCGCTGGACAATCTGCGGCGATCAATTCAGCGCACGGGTGGCCGACTGGTCGTAATCGCAGCCTCCGGAGCCGTGCTGGATCTGATGAAGCGCAGCGGATTTCTCGACCGCCTGGGGCCCGCTGGACAAGCGTCTACGATCGATCAGGCATTCAATGATCAGCCTTGGTAATTCAGACCGGCATCGCCTACAATTCGCATATGTATCAATCTGAACTAACCCAGTTTCTGGATGCGCTCAAAAAAGATCGCCCTCATCTAGAGGTCGAGCAGCGTCGCGGTCGCGCCCTCTGGTGGGACAAGTTGCTGGACCGGGATCGGCTCGCCCGTCAGGCTGAGTCTCGTTTGCAACAGCCCGGATACGTTTACCAGACGTCCACAAAGCGTTAACTGCGCGAGGACGTGTTGTTGCTCGACGCGGCGGAAAGCGGGGCGAAGCGCGACGCGGCCGCTTCCGGCAATTCGGATCTAACCCTCTCCGATCGCTCCGGACCAAAACTCTACGGCACGCCGCTGCTTGAGTTACCAAGCGATCTCTACATTCCGCCAGACGCACTCGAAGTATTCCTAGACGCGTTCGAAGGTCCTCTCGATCTCCTGCTGTACCTGATTCGCCGCCAGAATTTCAATATCCTCGACATCCCCATGGCGGAGATAACCCGCCAGTACCTCGTCTACATCGAAGAGATTCGCGATCGAAATCTCGAACTGGCGGGCGAGTACCTGCTGATGGCCGCGATGCTCATCGAGATCAAATCGCGAGGCCTCTTGCCCAGGCCCGTCGCCCCTGGCGAAACCGAGCCGGAGGACCCCCGAGCCGAACTCGCGCGCCGCCTGATCGAGTATGAACAGATCCGCCTCGCTGCAGCCCGGCTTGATGCAATGCCTCAGGCTGGTCGAGATTTCAATGCCGCGACAGTCGAGTGGGAACCAGATGCCCGCATCCGCCAGCCGACCGTCACGCTGGCTGATTTGCAGTTGGCCTGGCAGGGGGTCATTCAACGTGCAAAACTCGTCGTGCACCATCGAATCGAGCGCGCCCAGATCTCGATCCGGGACTGCATGACTCGAGTCCTGCGCGCGTTGGCGGATCGCCCCTTCATCACGTTCGATGAACTCTTCGACCCAGTTCCAAACCTGTCGGTTGCGGTTGTCACATTTGTGGCCTTGCTCGAACTCGCCCGCGAGCACATTATCTTAATCAACCAAGCCGAGCCTTTCGCGCCGATCTACCTGCGCCTTGCTGTTCGAGGGCGATGAAACTCCGCACTAATGTCGACCTGAGGACGCTCAACACATTCGGCGTGGCCGCCTGGGCATCTCAACTCGTAGACCTTGAGCACGAGGAGCAACTCGGCGACATCCGGCAATGGCTTGCGGGTCGGACAGCGCTTATTCTGGGTGGTGGCAGCAATCTGCTCTTCACCCGTGACCTGACGGAACCCGTCATTCGGGTGTGTCTACCCGGCAAAAGTTATCAAATTGATAGCAGTTCTGATGTCGTCCGGGTGGTCGTTGGCGCGGGCGAGTCGTGGCATGGACTGGTCATGTGGGCACTGGCAATGGGGTTTCAAGGGCTCGAGAATCTGGCCTTGATCCCGGGGACGGTGGGTGCCGCCCCGATCCAAAATATCGGGGCCTATGGGGCAGAGCTTGCAGACGTGTTTGAGTCGGCGCGGGTTTTCGATCTGGCGCACGGTACTTGGCTGACCCTCGACGCCCAAGACTGCGAGTTCAATTACCGTGACAGCATTTTCAAACAGGCTCGAGCAGCACATTGGCTGATCTGCTCGGTCACCTTACGTCTAAGACATCACGCGCACGGCGACAGCGAGCTGCAACTCAACTACGGCGATCTTCGCGCGCAAGTCGACGCCATTCGCGAAGCAAAGGGGCTAGGCTCATCAACACAGGCGATTTGCCCACAGGAAGTTGCCGAAGCCGTGATTGCGATCCGTACGCGCCGACTGCCCGACCCGGCGAGACTTGGTAATGCGGGAAGCTTTTTTGCCAACCCAATCATCGGTAGCGAGAGAGCGCTCGAGTTGCAGGCACGGTTCCCTGGACTTCCGGCCTATCCGGTCGTATCCACCGATCCATCCGGTCAACATGGCCCGACGATGAAACTCCCCGCCGCCTGGCTGATTGAACGCGCCGGTTGGAAAGGCAGGCGTCAGGGCGACGCCGGCGTTCATACCGACCATGCACTCGTGCTGGTCAACCATGGCGGCGCCAGTGGCCAGCAAATCAGGCGATTAGCGGAGGAAATTCAGCGCGATATCCGCAAGCTTTTCGGGCTCACGCTCACCATCGAACCGCGAGTCGTTTGATTCCATCTGACGGGTGGATTTTGTGGCTGATGGCCGGCGAGCCCGGGTCACTTGCGGCGCTTTAAAAAAAATGATAATAAATCAACCCATGTAGTGGAGTTTTTCAAACATGTCCGATCGAATTCAGCCCACACGTCCAACCACCGCCCCGGTGGGGATTGAGCGTACCGCCACACAAGCGGGTGGTGCGGCCCGAAACTCGGCCCGTGATCGGGGCCAAGAGACCTACCGGCTTTTGGCCGACGCGGTACAGGCCAACAAAGATGCAGATCAGGTCGCGCAGGCTACGGGCAACGCCGTTACGCGGCCCGAACTCAAGCCAGACGTCAAAGTTGCCGACACCCAGCGTCAAGCGAAAGACGCCGCGGACATCAAGGCCTCCTTGCGCCCGACGCTTGAGGCGGCGACCACAGCTTTGACAAGGACGCCAACAAGCAGGTCATCACCGTTCGGGATTCAGAGTCTGGGGACGTCATCCGCCAGATCCCGCCCGAAGAGACCTTGCGCATCGCGCGATCCGTGGGCTACTACCAAAGCGCTCTCGTCAATCTCCAGGCCTGACAATCCCGCAGGCGTTGACCTGCAGAAGGCGGCCCAAAGGTGTCACCGCGTCGCATTCGCCGACACGGCGGGCTAGAAATCATGCAGAATCCGGGGGATGACGCAGCGCAGCATTTCTGAACCTGACCCCTCCGGCACCCGGGGTGCAATCCAAGTACTTGACCGAATGGTTGCACTGCTCGATGCGCTTGCGCTCGAGAGTGACCCGGCCAGCCTCAAGGATCTCTCGGGGCGAACGGGTCTGCATCCCTCGACCGCGCACCGAATTCTCAACGACCTGGTCCTCGCACGATACGTTGAACGGGTCGAACCCGGCACCTACCAACTTGGGCTGCGTTTGCTTGAATTGGGCAACCTGGTCAAGGCACGCCTGAGTGTGCGCGATGCGGCACTCCATCCGATGCGGGAGTTGCACCGGGGCACTGGTCAGCCGGTCAATCTGTCGGTCAGGCGGGGAGACGAGATCGTCTACATCGAACGGGCCGTGAGCGAGCGCAGTGGTATGCAGGTGGTTCGTGCCATTGGCGGAAGAGCTCCGTTACACCTGACCTCGGTCGGAAAACTGTTCCTGGCGGCCGATGATGCGCGTCAGGTGCGGGCTTATGTGCATCGGACCGGGCTTGCCGGCCAGACCCGCAACAGCATCACCGATATCACCACCCTGGATCGCGAGTTGTCGCTCGTAAGAGCCCGCGGTTATGCAAGAGATAATGAAGAACTTGAGCTCGGTGTGCGCTGCATCGCTGCCGGCATCCGCGACGACAGCGGCAAGCTGGTCGCCGGGCTTTCGATCTCTGCGCCCGCCGAATTTCTTCAAAACGAGTGGGTCGAGCGACTTTGCCTGACGACCGAGCAGATCTCGAGCGCGCTAGGCTGGGAACCTGACCTCTAAAGGGACGGGCGAATCGGGACTTCTTGGTCAGGACGCCGCGATTAAACCGCCTCGGTTAGGAGGTTGTAATGCGATTCCCTTCGGGGGTTTCCAGCCAGCGACGAATGCGCATCGCGTCCGTCGTCCGGGCCTGACTCGCAAACGCATCCAGAAGCACGACCGTCGTCGGACGCCCCTGAATCCGTACCTGCATCACGAGACAACGTCCAGCTTCCGAGATATAGCCAGTCTTCGAGACGTCAATCTCCCAGTCGCCTGAACGGATCAGACGGTTGGTGTTACGAAACACCTGCTGATTGGGTACCAACGCAATCATGTCAGTCGCCGTCGAAAACTGACGAACCAAGGGTTGATCGGCCGCCACCCGAACCAGGCGCGAAAGGTCTCTTGCCGTCGAAACATTGCGACTCGACAGCCCGGTTGGATCCGAATACTGGGTGTCGCTCATCCCCAGAGCGCGCGCCTTCGCGTTCATTGCAGCGACAAATCCTGTCAGACCCAAGCGTGAGCGACGCGCCAGCGCGTGGGCGGCCCTATTTTCGGAGGACATCAGGGCCAGCTGTAAGAGCTCGCCCCTCGTCAGCGTTGTACCCACTCGAACCCTGGAGCTGCTGTGCTTCTCGGTGTCAACATCCGCCTCGGTGATCTCGATCAACTCCTGCAAGGAATCCCCGGTCTCAAGAACCACCATCGCCGTCATCAATTTCGTGATTGATGCAATTGGGAGGACCGCGCCGGCATTCTTCTCGTAGAGAGTGCGACCGGACTCCTGATCAAGAACGAGCACTACCGCCGAATTCAAATCTAGCGGATCGGGAGCAGTGTGCAAACCAGTGGCCCTGGCAATCGATCGGCGACCGGCAAAGGCCTCGCTGCGCGGCGAATCAAATGAATGGCTGAGCGAGGATTGTCCCAGCGAAGACTGGCTCAGTGAAGACTGACTGATCAACGCCCGTTGGGCCGACACGGTTGGGGTCCGCGCACCGCCCCGCAGGGTGGCTGAGGGACGTTCACGCCCAACCCGTGAGGAGCGCGCGTCGCGAGCGGCCCGCTGTACGGTTACTTTGGCTTCGCGCCCTTCAAGCAAGGCCGCAACCTGTGCCTTGCGCAACCGATCCTGAATGTCTGAACGGCCCCGAACCTGCGCTGGCGTTCCGGCGATCTGATGATGATTCCTGGCATTCGCGTCGTGAGCGACCGGTCTAGCGGCCAGATGAGAATGCCCGCCTCCGCTTTCACGAGCCGCGTGCACCGACCCTGCAAGCGCCAGTCCCACGACCGTTAAAACGCAACCAAACAGGGGAGCTAAAGCTCGCATCTCAACACTCTAAAATCAGCCAAAACAATAGTTTATCAAATTCTGTGAAACTCAAACCGAGAACAGCTCTCAAAATCCCTGGAAAAAAGCGAATTGATCAACGGCCTCTCGCGGCGTTTGCAGCGAATTTTCAATGGCTGCAGGATCGGCGTAACCCAATGCCATTCCACAGACCAGCATTTGGCGTTCCGGGATATCGAGTGCTTCGGTAATCACGCGATGAAACTGCGCAAACGCAGCCTGCGGACAAGTGTCAAGACCACGTGCGCGAGCTGCCAGCATCACATTCTGCAAGAACATGCCGTAATCGAGCCAGCTGCCCTGCTGCAGTACCCGATCAATGGTGAATATCAACCCGACCGGCGCATCAAAAAAGCGGAAATTACGCCGGTTTTGGGCGTGCATCCGCTCTTGGTCCCCGCGTTGAATCCCCAACAACCCATAAAGTGCCCACCCGATCTGACGCCGACGGTCGAGATACGGTGAGGCCCACTCGTGCGGATAGTAGGCGTACTCATACTGATGTTGCGCGGACTGCTCGGGGTCGTCGACCACCTCACAAAGTTGGTCGCAGAATTTCCGGAGGGGCTCGCCGGCCAGCACTCGGACCTGCCAGGGCTGTGTATTTACGCCTGATGGGGCCCGACTCGCGGCACCCAGGATTTCGTGGACCGTTACCTGAGAGACTGCCTTAGGCAAAAAAGCGCGTACAGATCGACGCCCGACCATGATTCGGTCAACCACGGCCCGATCCTGTTCAAGTGTCACCCCAGGTTCTGAGGTCGTTGGCGGGACGATCAAGGGCTCGAGTAATGACCTGAGCGGCGCCGACAACGGAACGGGACGGCGGCTGTCCCGGTCGACATAGACGTGCACAAAATGCCCAGCTGCTGCAGCGTAGGATTCACCGGGCTTGAAAATACCCACTTCATAGCGAACGCTGGAATTTCCGAGCCGGCTGACCCGAATGCCGGCTTCGACTGTTTCGGGGTAGGCCACCGACGCGAAGTATGCGCATCCGGTTTCCACAACCAGCCCGATGGCTTGACTCTGCGCGAGGTCCAGAACACCCGCATCGACCAACAAGCTATTGACCGCAGTATCAAACCATTCGTAATAGACCACGTTATTTACATGGCCATACACATCATTGTCGGACCAGCGCGTGGGGATCGTTCGCCAGGCCAGATAGTCCGTTCGCGGGAATTTAGCTCTTGAAATAGTCAAAATTTAAAACTCTTGAATCGATCTAAAGAAATGTTTGCCAAAGCGGACGTCACTTCGACCGAACCTGGACCAGCGACACCCCGACGGCAGTCACCACCATACCAAAGGCAGCCATCAATCCGAAGGGCTCCCGAAAGAGAGCCCATGCCATGAGGGCAGTAACCGGTGGGACAAGATAGAAAAGGCTCGCGACGCGCGTTGCCTCGCCCCGGCGCATCAACATAAACATGAGAAAAACAGCGCCAATCGAGAGCGCAAAAACCGACCACAACATCGTACCCAGCAGGTCTGGGTGCCACGATGGCCAGACCCCTTCAAAAAACCAGGCGAGGGGCGCAAAGATCAAGAAACTCGCCAGGTACTGGATACAAGTTCCCGTGCGCAAATCAAAGTGCGGCACATAACGCTTCTGCCAGAGCGACCCGGCCGTAATTCCAACCAAGGCGAGAACCGACAACAAAATCGAAGACAGGGCGAGATGGTCAATGCTGACCCGATGCGCCACCACCATAGCGACCCCGGCAAAGCCAAGAAACAATCCGAGCCAACCGCGAGCAGATTGGCGTTCACCCAACCACCATGGGGCGGTCAACGCGGTCAAGACCGGTTGTAGATTCACAATCAAGGCCGTTAGACCGGCGGGCATTCCCTGGCTGATGGCCACCCAAACACCGGCGAGATAACACCCCTGCACCAACATTCCGGCGAATGCCAGATGCCAAATGAGGTTTCGCTCGGGCCAGGGCGCTCGTGCTAATACCGCCCAGAGGGCGAGCACAACAGCTGCAATCGCCACCCTAACCGCCAAAAATACCAGCGGCGGCGAGTGAGGTGCCGACCACCGCGCAACCACGAACCCGGTCGACCAAAGCAAAACGAACCCCAGCGGTACTCCCACCGCCAACCAGCGCGCCGCCCCCGGGCCTTTATCAACTACCCGCATATCAGAGACCACGTAGATACCGCTCGGCGCTCATGAGGCAACGATCTTGGGTCGGAAAAATTCCGCCGCGATTGCAACGGTTGCCTGATGCACAGAAACCGTCCTTTCAATCTCAGTGCAGTAACCACCGCCCATCGCGACCGCAACGGGAAGACTGCGGACTTGCGCCCATTCAAAGACCATCCGGTCGCGGGCCTCGATCCCGGCAGGGGTCAATGACAGGCGCCCAAGTCGATCGCCAGCCAACACGTCAGCCCCCGCGATGAACAACAGCAAATCAGGCGCAAAACGCGCTTCCAGCGCACGCAGTGCATTGGTCAACTCCGAGAGGTAGGCGTCGTCGCGAGTGCCATCCGGCAAACCCACATCGAGGTCACTCCGGGCCTTAGCGAACGGCCAATTGCGTTGCCCATGAATCGAGAGCGTAAAAATGGTCGAGTCCATCGCCAAAATGGTTGCCGTGCCGTTACCTTGGTGAACGTCCAGGTCCACAATCGCAACACGACGAGCGCGATTCTCGGCCTGCATCAAGCGGGCAGCAACCGCCACGTCATTGAAGCAACAAAAACCCTCGCCCCGATCGGCATGGGCGTGATGGGTGCCCCCTGCCAAATTGACGCCCACTCCCTCGACGAGAGCGACGCGTGCTGCTGCAATCGTGGCACCAGCGGAGCGCCGGGAACGCTCCACCATTTCGGGCGACCACGGAAACCCAATCGCTCGCTGGTCCGCACGATCAAGGTGCCCGTTGCAAAAACGGCGAATCCAGTCGGGGTGATGTGCGAGCGCCAACTGCCCATCCGTTGCGGACGGAGGCTCAAGTAGTTCCACCTGCGGCAAGCTTTGCTCGATCGCTGCACGCAGGAGCGAGTACTTTCGCATGGGAAATCGGTGCTCGGGTGGGAGCGGAAGCACGAACTGGTCACTGTGGAAGGCTTTCATAGCGTTGAAAGAATAGACGCGTGACAGAATTGTTGCATCGCACCAAATTCTTCTTGACTCGAGGTCGATCGCGCGAGATATTGCCGTGGTGCGGCGCACCAATGCCCGCGCCCCTGATTTTTTAAGCTTTACCCGAGAGTAATCCTATGAAAACCACGACGAACCCCGCCCTGCCCGCACAAAACCTCATGCTCGATTTGGTCCACACCATCAGCCTCAAAGCGATCGAAGGTACCGAGAAACTCATCGCCCTCCAGCTTCAGGCAAGCCGTAGCCTGCTCGAAGATATGGCCAGCCAGGCTCAAGCCCTGGCAGATCTTAAGGATCCCCAGAAGCTAGCCACGCATCTGTCTTCGATGAAGAATCCTGCCAGCGAAAAAATCTCCGCCTACGCCCGTCAGGCCTACGAAATCAGCACCGAGACCCGCGACGCCATCACCGAAACGATTCAGAAGCATATTCATGAAGGTCAGGAAGTGACCCAGGCGTGGATTGAAACGGCCGCCAAAACCGCCCCTGCAGGGAGTGAGCCGATGTTCGCCGCCGCGCGTAATGCGATGTCGCTGGTGCGCTCATCACTGGACCATGCCGCCAAGGTGGGACAGCAAGCCGCAGCATCACAAAAAGCTGAATCGACTGATTCGCATGTCCTGGCAACAACCACCGCCAAGCCGGCCACGCGTACCCGCAAAGCCGCCTGATCAGGCAATTTCGCTGTCTCCTCCGCGTACCGACTGGATCAAAGGATCGTCGGTACGTTTGCCCGGTGCGCCCGGGCTTTTTCTTGCCTAAAGCGGCCGCACGGGCGGCGGAATTCCCCGCAACGCTAGGCGCTTCGAAGTGCCTCGATACCGCGCTCGATCGCTGCAAAAGCCGCGGCCACCGCGGCCTCCTCGCCTTTAACGCCGAGCTCAATATGGCGTCGAGCCCCTCCCTCACCCATTGAGGGGAGGCTGTAGACCTTGACCTGTGGGAATTCCCGCTCGACAGCCTCCATCAACGGTGTGATGTTCGATTCTGCCAAATCGTGCAAGATCATCGATCGATCGATCAACGCTTCGCGATGGTGCAGGTGCTTGTACTGGTGATCAAGCACCCATTCCACCATCGGCCAAGCCATAACCGGGAAGCCTGGCACAAACCAGTGATCGGCCACTGAGAAACCAGGAATCCGGTTGTAAGGGTTTGGAATGATTCGACTACCCGCAGGGAATTCCCCCATTTTGAGCCGCTGCCTGTTCTCGGGCAGGTTCATGTCGGCACTACCCTTGCCCTCAAGTGCCATCTCGTGACAACGCTGAGTAATCAACTCAACCGCCTCCGGGTGCGCGACCAATGGCACTTTGAGAGCTGCTGCCGCCGCATGCCGGGTATGGTCGTCCGGAGTCGCGCCGATCCCACCGCACGAAATCACCCGATCGCCGCGCTCGAAACTCCGGCACAACACCTCGGTCAGTCGATCGCGATCATCACCCAGAAACTCGGCCCAACTGAGTTGCAGACCCCGGGCCGACAACAGCGAAAGCACCTGCGAAAAGTGCTTGTCCTGGCGCTTGCCAGACAGAATTTCGTCACCAATGACCATCAAACCAAACGACATCAAAAAACTCCCGACCTGGTGATCGACTTAGCGCCCAGTAAATCCTGGATTCAGAATCCGACGCAGCGCAAACCAGTGCTGCGCCAATAGCCCCCGTCCATACTCGCGCCCGTGCAACTGGTCGCGGATACCCGTTGGGACGAAACCATCACGCCAGTCCACCGTTCCAAAGCATTGATCCCACCACGGGAACAAGACGCCAAAGTTGACCCCCTGCGCCCGTCCTTCATGGCCCACACCAATCCCGTGATGGCGCCGATGAAACTCCGGTCCGACGATGAGGTGCCGGATCGGCCCTGGCAAACGCAATCGCAAGTTGGCATGCTGCCACTGCTGAATGACACGCGATGCAACGACTAACCAGACGAATTGCCCAGGCGCCACGCCGATCAGCAAGGCCACCACCGCCAGGATCGCGTCACGCAGCAAATCGTCAAACAGGTGATTGCGCTCATCAGACCAAAAAGTCATCTGGCGCTGGCTGTGATGAACTGCGTGCAACTCCCACCACCACCGCCATGCGTGCTGGCCACGATGAATCCAGTAATCAACAAAATCCAGCACGATCAAGTACATCAAAAAGGACACCAGGGGGCGATCGGTCAGCCCCGGCCAAAGCGCATCCAGGTCGGGTCGGCTGAAACCGCCGAGGCGCATGAGGCCCTCGATGGAGTCAAAGACGGGCGTCAGCAGCAAGAAAGCCAATACCGGGAAGACGCCGATACGGTGCAGTAGCGCGTACAACATGTCGGTGATGACCGCGCGACGGTCATGCACGGCCTCGACTGGAAATGCCCGCTCGAGTGCCATCATCAGGGGCACCATGACGGCAAACTCCAGCACGCCAATCACTGGCCACTCGGTCGCGTCGTAAGCTAATTCGGCCAGGCGCATTTCACCGAACGCCAGAAGAACGGGCTGAACAGCGTGTTCGTAGACGGCCTGCTGGGTGGCCAGGAGAGCAGAGTCAAGAACCGAAATCATGGTCGGGTGGTCACTGCCGGGGAAGAGTTGCAAAACAAAAACCGCGGGCTTTTAATCCAGCAATCAGTGGCTCGAGCGCTGGCGCGAAGGGATCGCGTCGCGAACGAATACCCAAATGGGCCATCAGGATATCGCCATCGCGAACTCGGGCCAGCGCACGCTTGACCAACGCGTCATTCGAGGCCTGTTCGGAAGGCAATTCATCGCCCAGAAAACCCGCGGGCGCCCAGCCCACATGAGTCCAGCCGCAAGCTTGCCCGGCCCGCAGTGCATTGGGCGTCACGATCCCCCCAGGGGCCCGCCACAAGGGGTCCAGAGCACGCCCGGTAATGGTTCTAAACCGTTGATTGACCCGCTCGATTTCCGCGCAAACCCCCTGGGCCTCAAGCTTGAGCGTTTCACCAGCATTCTCGCCGACCTGAGGCCGATAGCGAACTGCCCCATCGGGTGCCGCCAAATCCCCCACAAATCGACCATGACGCCAGGTATGGGAACCGAACGCATGCCCCTCAGCAACCCGCGAGCGCCAAAAGGGTATCCAAGAATCGTCAAGGGCGGCATCGCCGCGTATCGTCGTCTCATTGGCCAGAAAAAAGGTCGCCTTGACGGCGTGCCGATCGAGAATGGCAGCGATCAGGTCCGCATGCCGCATCGTGCCTGTATCCAGGGTGAGATAAACACTCGCCCGACAACCGGCCGCAGGGGCGACCTGGATCGTTTCAAAACTTGGCGGAATCGGCGTCAATGGCGCACCAGCAATCAGACCCAAGGTGCACGATTGAGCATGAACAAGCCATGCGGCGATCGCCCGACATTGATTGACCGAACCACACGGCGCTCGGCCAGATCAACGATGGCCACGGACCGTGCCCATCGCTGAGTCACCCACAGGGTGCGTCCATCCGCAGCCATTTCCATGCAATCAGGGCCGCTCGGCACCGGAATATCCCCCGCGAGGCCCATCGAAAGCATGTCGACGATGGTGACCGTATTGGCAACCCGATTGGAAACAAAGAGATGGCGACGGTCTCCATACGGCCGAAAATTGTGGGCGCCCTCCCCCGTCATGATCCGACGAACGGATCGGCGCGCCCGCCAGTCGATGGCGTTGACATAATTTTCACCCATTACCCCAACAAACAAAATGCCGCCATCGGGGGAAATCCAGATGCCCGCAGGCTGCCGCCCACACCCCATACGCCAAGCAATCTGCATCGTCTGCAGGTCTAGGGC
>RFVZ01000190.1 GCA_009922405.1 Betaproteobacteria bacterium | reverse complement strand
GTGTGTGCGCCCAATATGAGCGTTGGCGTGAATGCCACGCTCAAGCTCCTGGAACTGGCCGCAAAAATTCTGTCCGCCGATTACGACATTGAAGTCATCGAGGCGCACCATCGACACAAGGTTGATGCCCCATCCGGCACCGCACTCGCGATGGGCGAGGCAATCGCGCGGACCTTGGGGCACGAGTTGCCAGATGTCGCCCTGTTTGCCCGCGAGGGCGTGACCGGGGAGCGCGTCAATGGGACGATCGGCTTTTCAACGATCCGCGGTGGCGACATCGTCGGCGACCACACAGTTCTTTTCTGTGGCACGGGCGAGCGGGTCGAAATCACCCATCGTTCGTCGAGCCGGATGAACTATGCCCTGGGCAGCCTGAGGGCCTGCAGATTCTTGATGGGGCGCAAAGCGGGCCTGTTCGATATGCAGGACGTCCTGGGTCTGCGCTGATCTAAACCGGGCGTTGCTTAACGTCCGGCCACCAGTGCATGGCGACCATCGACCACAACCCGACGCCATGGCACCGCGTAGGCAGCGGCGAGTATCTGCGGCTGCAAGATTCGATCAACCGGGCCGTGAGCAGCCGATCCGTCCACCGCAATCACAATCGCATGGGTGCAATGCCCCAAGACCCAGTCCGGATCATGCGCCGTAATCACGACGAGTCGCCCCTGGCCGGCCTCTGCAGCAAAGGCATCGGCCAGTCGCAAACGCTCTCTTGGGTCTTGATGGGCAAGTGGCTCGTCAAGCAGTAGGGCATCCGCATCACTCGCGAGCGCGAATGCCACCCAGGCGCGCTGTCGTTCACCGCTTGAGAGGGTGGACCATCGCCGATCAGCAAATTCAGCCAGTCCCATGGCCAGAAGCGCGGCATCCACCCGGGCGCCGAGGGATCCGATGCGGGCAACCCGGGATCGCACCGTTTCATCGAACGGCTCCGGCACCACGGTTGGCAGGAACGCGCAATGTTTGGCCCAGGCCTGAGCATTGAGCTTGGCAGAACCGACTCCCGACCATTCGAGCATGCCCGTGACAGGCGCATGAAGGCCCGCCAGGGTCCGAAGCAAGGTTGTCTTGCCAGCTCCATTGGCACCCAGAACGCCCCAGCGCTCGCCGGCACTGAGCGTGAGGTCCACTGGAAGCAGGCGGCGCGATCCGGCCGCTGCGACCAATCCGCGAGCCATCACGATTGGCGTCCCAGGGAGGTACCAGCGACCCGATCTTGATTCTCGGGGCAGGCCCTGCGTGTCTACATCCCGGGGCGCAATCAAGGTTCCTGTTGCAGCCCCTTGAAGCATCGGCTGTCCGGGCGTCGAGTCGGACCTCGGCTGGATCGCCACAGTGCCTGAACGCTGAACGTTCGCAGCGGGCGGCAGTGGCTCAGCGGGTCGGGCTCTCGGCATGACCCCAGCCAGATGCCCGGAATCAATCCGGTGCATCGCGCGAACAGCATGTAAGAACGCCTCAATATCGTCGGGCGTCGCCGACGGGCCCGGTGGGCGCAGACCGCCGGCCATGGCACCACCAGGCAACACAACGCCGCCTGCAGTCCCTTCGCCAGGCCGCTCCGGGACGACGCCCCGCCAACCTGGGGCCGGCTGTGAGCGAACGGTCCGAGAACTCGAAGGCTGCGCACCTCCTGACTGCAAACCTGCCCCCTGCTGCGACGGGGGCTGAGATGCGGGCCGCGCCGCGGCCGCGCGGGGTCGTGCATAAGTCGGCTCTTCCAGAGCACCAGGCGCCGGTGTGCGGGTGGCCCCGTCGCGCGGGCCAAACGCCTCCATTGGATCCCAGTCTTGATTCAAGAGCGGTTTTGGCTCAGCAGAGGTTGTGGAAGATCCTGCTGAAGACGCAGGCTCAGGTGCTGATTCGACGCCACCCCGCCCCCCCCGCTCGTCGCCTTGAGCGCCATCGCTGTCCTTCTGACGATCACGACTAAATGGCCAGATCATCGAGACCCCCGAATCAGTTGGTGCAACAGAACGGGAACCCCGATCAACGCGGTAAACACTCCGACAGGCAATAATTGCGGCGCGGCCAATGTGCGCGCGCAGGCATCTGCCAGCATGACCACCGAAGCCCCAAGCGCGGCTGCCCCCGGGAGGGCAATCCGTGCATCAGCCCCGAACAGACGGCGCGCAACATGAGGGGCGGCGAAACCGACGAAACCAATGGCACCGACATTCGCCACCGCAATGGCGGTCGCAAATGCGGCAAGTGCCACAGTCCGCATTCGTGCAGCGGAGGCATCCACGCCAAGATCTCGCGCAATCGCATCGCCCCAGGCAATTGCATCAATCGCTCTCGCATCCAGGCAGGCCCAAAGTAAGGCAAGCAGGGCAGCGACCAGAAGTCCCACCAAACGCCACCCCTCAACCCCACCGAGATCGCCCAGAAGCCAAAAGATCATGCCGCGCAGATCTGAATCATCGGCCATCGCGAGCACCACATTGGTCGCGGCACCAAACAAGGCCCCCGCTGCAACCCCAACCAACACCACGCGTTGCTCATCGAACCCCCGCCGAGCCCCCGCAAACGCGGCCACCAGCAAAATGGCAATCAGTGCGCCGCCGAATGCCGCCAGCTCAACACCCGGCGCCGGGATTTTGAACGCCATTGCCAAGACGGCTGCAAGGCCAGCGCCGCCTGCAGTTCCGAGCAAATAAGGATCAGCTAGTGGATTGCGTAACACCGACTGCATGCCCGCCCCTGATAAGGCCAGCAGCGTTCCGACTGCGGCCCCAGTCGCTACGCGGGGCACTCGAATCTCCCACCAAAGCGTCCACGCGTCGGGGCCGAGGGTATGGAGCAGCCCCGTGCTGCCAACCCAGGTCGAACCCGCAAAGGCGGCCAGCACAATGACCAGCGCCAGAATGATTCGCCACACCATTAGCGCGCCCCCTCCGGCGAGTGGCCTGCAGTGTTGCGAGCCACGTTGCGAATGGCGTCACACAGCCGTTCAACGCCATCCAGCACCCTCGGCGTCGGGCGCTGCAACAATTCTGGGGCAATCGCAACCACAACCGGCGCAGGAGCGATCCAGCGATTTCGCCACCGCTCAAGCGACTCACCCCCCGGCGCATCAGCCGTCGAGCCATCCCCTAAGACAACAAGCTGCGGCCTCGCTGCCCGCACTGCCTCAGGATCGACTTGGCGGGCCGCTAACGCCTCATGTCCAAAGACATTCTGACCGCCGCAAAATCGGATGGCGTCACCAATCAGATCGCGGTTGGAGACCGTGATCAGCGGTCTGGCCCAGACCTGATAAAAAACCCGGACCTTAGGCCCCTGCGCGACCCCTGTGCGCAGGGTACCCATGCGATGCGCAAAGTGGTCCGCTTCGAGGCCAGCCGCTTCAGGCTCACCGACTAGACGCCCCAGTTGCCGCAGGGCTTGCGGGATCGCATCAAGTCGAGCTGGCTCAGAGACCCATACCGGCGCGACCCGGGCAATCGATTCGCGTTGTTCTGCTCGCAATCCCGCCCCCCAGATGAGAACGAGGTCGGGCGCGGCTCCCCTGAGCGCCTCCAGGTCAGTGCGCGGCCAAGCTGAGACACGGGGCAGCTGAGTCGCAGCCGCCGGAAAATCACTGGCCGGGTCGACAGCGACGACCCGAGAGCCTGCTCCCGCCGCGAACAACAGTTCGGTTGTGTGCGGCGCCAGAGAGACGATCCTCTCTGGCCTTGCAACAAGCTTCAGCGACTGACCGTGGTCATCCACCGGAGCGGAATCCGACCGCGTCGCGGCCATCAGCGCTGTAGACGCCCCCCCAACCACCAACATGGTCAGGGCTTGGATCAGCGGGGATGTGAACGCGACGGTCATGCTGCGGATGTTACCGCGATGCGACCGCAGCCAAGTCCTGTCGAAGCCTCAGAAGCCGCGCTCTAGCGAGAACATCACCGTCCGTCCGCTTTGTGGGTAGACCGAGGGCGACGCCGGTAATCCGCCGAGAATTCCATAATCAAAGTAACGTCGGTCTAGCAGATTGCCGATCTTGAGTGCCGCCAGCCATTGGCCCATGTACTGGGATGCTTTGATATCAACCAGTGTGTAGGACGGCATGGACTCAAATTCGTTGGCCTGATCATTGTCAAAACGCTGGCGGCCCGTGTGTCGGGCGGCCAATGAAAGTCGAGTGCCTTCCGAGGGTGTCCAGACCGCCGACACCTTCAGAGCCAACCGCGGAACCAATGGCACTTCGCGACCGCTCACGGGAACGCCCCCCACCTCGCCGCCCCGAAAACGCGCGTCTAATCTCGTGACCCCGGCGCTGAGGTCAAGTTGGGCCTTGGGCTGGAAAGTCCCCTCTAACTCGAGACCGGTACGTTGCGTGGGCGGCAGATTGACGTTGCTAAACGCCGGCGCGTAGTAATGAATTTCATGATTAAGGTCATTGCGAAAAACGCTTAATCTCACACCCGCCCCCGTCTTGCGCCACTGCACCCCAATCTCCCGATCAGTCGACGTTTGGGGAATCAATAAGCGGGCCGTCGGCAGTTGCTGTGGATCGCTTGGAAAAAAGTATGTCAGCTCATCCACCGTGGCGATTCGAAAACTACGACCGCCCCGTGCATACACATCAAACCCTGCCCCAAGCGGTTGGCGCACCCCAAGGCTTGAAGCGGTCACCCAATGTGCGCCCGCCACCGACAACGAGGGCGTGAGCTGATCCCTGATTTCGTCGTCAATGCGCTGGCGACGCAGTCCTGCCGTCAACGAAAGTCCTTGGGCAAAGGCCGCTCGATGTTGCAGGTAGAGCCCCTGGGACTG
>RFVZ01000189.1 GCA_009922405.1 Betaproteobacteria bacterium | reverse complement strand
GCTCTGAACGGGGATCGACGTCAAGCGCCTCTAAAAGCGCTGGCAAGACTTCGTGCGCTTGCTGATGCATGAAATCAATTCCCCAGTGATCATCTGGGGCCCGCGGACTCGATTGGCCATAGCCTGGACGGGAGTAAACCAAACCTCTGCAATCCAGAGCGGCGCAAAGTCGGGCTGGAAAGTCTTGCCATAGGGCAACCGAACCGAGTCCTTCGTGCAGGAACACCCACAGCGGCCTCCCAGCGCGCTCCCGGCCGACCCACTGGTATTCGATCGACACGGTCTGGTTTTGCCAGCGAACATCAGCGAATTCAACAGGCGACTGGGTCGTATTGGCACTCAAACTCGGGCTCAATCTCGTACTCAAACTCGTGCTCAAGTCCGACGCTCACGCTCCAGGGCACGCAATCGAAAGCGCTGAATCTTGCCGGTCGCAGTCTTGGGCAATTCACCCACAAATTCGACAGAACGAGGGTACTTGTGGGGTGCGAGCCGCTCTTTGACGAACGCCTTGAGTTCGTCCTCGGTAACGATCATGTCGGCACCAGCACCAGCGTCACCACGAGCACTCGGTTTGAGAACGACAAAGGCCTTACTCTTGATCAAGCCCTGGGCATCTTCAGTTCCAATGACGGCCGCCTCGAGAACGCCCGGATGCTGCGCCAGCGTCGCCTCGACTTCGAACGGACTGACATAGATACCGCTGACTTTGATCATGTCGTCGCTTCGACCGCCGTAAACATAACTGCCGTCTTCGTTTCGAACGTACTTATCGCCACTCTTGGTCCAGGCGCCCTGGAAAGTTTCCCGCGTCTTCTCGCGATTACCCCAGTACAACAGCGCTGCACTGGGGCCCTTAATGTAGAGATCCCCGAGTTCCCCGTCGGGCACGGGGGCACCGTGTTCGTCGCGCAACTCAACCGAATACCCTGGAACCGGCCAGCCCGTTGTCCCGTAGCGCACGCGCTCTGGTCGATTGGAGAGAAAAATATGTAGCATTTCGGTCGAACCGATACCGTCCACGATATCAATGGCGAAGTGACGCCTGAAGCGCTCGCCCAATTCAGCTGGGAGGGCCTCGCCGGCTGAAGACACCAGTCGAAGGGCGATTGCGTCGCGCGCAGGCAACTGCTCACTGGCCAGAATGGCCGCAAAACCAGTCGGCGCTCCAAAGAAAACGGTCGGCCGGAAGCCTCCAACCTCCCCGCGCCAGCGCTTGAAAATTGCCTCGGGAGTGGGACGTTCGCCCATCAAAAGCGTGGTGGCGCCCACACTCAGGGGAAAAGTCAGGGCGTTGCCAAGACCGTAAGCGAAAAACAGTTTCGCTGCCGAAAAACAGACGTCCTGCTCAGTGAGCTGCAGAACGTTTCTGCCGTAGAGTTTCGCGGTCCAGTAGAGGTTGGCATGGGTATGGACCGTGCCTTTCGGCCGCCCCGTTGACCCCGAGGAATAGAGCCAAAATGCGGAATCATCGGCCGCCGTGCTCGCTGGCTTCTTAGCAGGCGGATGCGCGTGGATCAAGGTCTCGAGCTCAACGAGCTCAAGGCCCGAAGCATTTGAAACGGGCCCCGATACCAGAATTTTCTGCACCTCGTGACTCGCGCGCGCCAACGCGCCTGCGAGCGTCGGGAGCAAAGCACCAGAAACCAGCACCGCCTGAGCACGCGAATTTTCCAGCAGATAAGCGTAGTCATCGGCCGGCAGGAGCGTATTCACAGCGACCGGAACCAGACCTGCGTAGAGCGTACCGAGGAAGCTGACGGGCCAGTCCAGACCGTCGTGCATAAAGAGCAGAATCCGCTCTTCACGGCGTAAGCCCAGCGCCCGCATCGCCTCAGCCAGGCGTCGAACCCGATCCTCCAACTCAGCGAAGGACAGCGAACCCGAATCATCGACAAAGGCGGTTTTGTCGGGACGCCGCGAATTGCAGTCCAGGAGGTACTGCCCGGCATTGAACCGTTCGGGTGGCCCAGAGAGGTCCGATTGCCCCTCCAGACTGGCTGGCGGTGGCGAAACAGATTCTGGCTGCATCATGGGGTGTCTCCTCGGGTCAACGTGCGGCCGACTCTGACGGTCGGTTCGCGAACTCTGCAAGCGTTGGACAATTACCAGCCGTTCGAGCTGCGGCTTCACTTGCCGCCCCTGCGAAGTAGCAGTATCTTGCGTGTCACAACCTTAAAAGCCATGAAGCGCCATGTCAAGCACTATATTGCATGATGCACCGAAGCACCCGTTTCTCGCGGGACTTGGCGAACGCGTGCGCGCCCTTCGGGCTCGCCGGGGCATGACCCGGAAGGCGCTTGCCGTCGCGGCCCAGGTCTCGGAGCGTCACCTCGCCAACCTCGAATATGGCGTCGGCAATCCCTCAATTCTGGTCCTTCTTCAAGTCACTCAGGCACTCGACTGCTCGCTGGCCGAAGCACTGGGCGACCAGACCACGCGCTCGCCCGAGTGGTTGATGATCCGGGGACTTCTTGAGCAGACGGATGAGGCGGACCTGCACCGGGTCCGCAAAGCGATTGGGCAAGTCCTTGGTACCCCCCACCCAGGAACCCAGGAGTACCCGCTTCAAAGACGAAGGATCGCCCTGATCGGTTTGCGCGGTGCCGGGAAATCAACATTGGGGCAGCTTCTGGCCCAGGATCTGGGCTTTCCGTTCGTCGAACTCAGCCGCGAAATCGAACGCGTCGCCGGTTGCTCAATTCCGGAAATTCAAGCGCTCTACGGGCAGAATGCCTATCGGCGCTACGAACGCAGGGCATTGCAGGAGACCATCGAGACCCATGCCGAGGCCGTGATCGCAACGCCCGGTGGACTGGTCTCCGACCCCGCCAGCTTCAACCTGGTGCTGGAGCACTGCCTGTCGGTCTGGCTGCAAGCTAGCCCGGAGGACCATATGAACCGCGTCGCAGCCCAAGGTGACTTGCGCCCCATGGCCGGCAACCGAGAGGCCATGGAAGACCTCAAGGGAATCCTTGCCGGTCGAGCCGCCTTTTATTCCAAGGCAGACCTCAGCCTTGACACGAGTAAAGCCCCCCTCGATGACACCTTCAGCGCTCTGCGTGTGGTCGTCCGAGACGCGATCGGCCTGCGAAGCGTGACAGAATATGCATAAAAGTGCTTGACCGGGACTGCAACATGCAGTAAAGTGCGTTTCGTGCCGATGTCAAATAATGCAAAATAATGCTTCTTTGAGGAGACCCCTGTGAACCAGCCCCAACGCGTTGACTACCAGACTCACCCCAGCCAATACCGACACTGGGCGCTCAAGGTCGAGGGCCCCATCGCAACGCTGTTAGCAGACTTTGACGAAACGGCAGGCTTGCGCCCGGGCTACACGCTCAAACTCAACAGCTACGATCTCGGGGTCGATATCGAACTCAACGACGCCATTAACCGCGTCCGCTTTGAGCATCCTCAGGTCCGCACGGTTGTCATCACGAGTGCCAAAGAGAAGGTGTTCTGTTCGGGCGCCAACATCTTCATGCTGGGCGTTTCCAGTCATGCATGGAAGGTGAATTTTTGTAAATTCACGAACGAGACCCGGAATGGCCTCGAGGACAGCTCAGCCCACAGCGGATTGAAATTTCTCGCCGCCGTCAATGGAGCCTGTGCCGGGGGCGGTTATGAACTCGCGCTGGCTTGCGATGAAATCATCCTCGTCGATGACCGCAGCAGCGCTGTCAGTTTGCCCGAAGTACCGTTGCTCGGCGTACTACCCGGAACCGGTGGCCTGACGCGGGTGACCGACAAGAAAAAAGTCCGCCACGATCTCGCCGATCTGTTCTGCACCAGCGCAGAAGGCGTTCGTGGCCAGAAAGCCAAAGACTGGCGTCTGGTTGATCATCTCGCCAAACCTGCTCAGTTCGCCGCCAAGGTGCAGGAACGCGCACTCGAGTTAGCCGCGCTCAGCGATCGCCCGGTAGATGGACGGGGCGTTTTACTAACGCCCTTGATCCGTCGCATCGAGGCTGACGCGCTGGAATATGCCAATGTCCATGTCGCCATTGACCGTAGCCGGCGCACTGCGAGCATCACGATCAAAGCCCCCACCGGAATACAACCCAGCACGATCGCTGAGATCGAGGCCGCTGCAGCCAACTGGTATCCGCTGCAAATGGCCCGCGAACTTGACGACGCCATTCTGAACCTGCGCACCAACGAGCTCGATATCGGCATCTGGCTGGTCCGGACCGAAGGTGACCGGGCTGCCGTGCTGGCGATGGACGAGACGCTCATCGCCCACCAGTCCCACTGGCTGGTGCGCGAAACGATCGGATTCCTGCGCCGCACTTTGAGCCGCCTGGATGTCTCATCGCGCAGCCTCTTTGCGCTGATCGAGCCCGGGTCCTGCTTTAGCGGCACCTTGCTTGAGCTGGCGCTGGCCTGCGACCGCATCTATCACCTCGCATTGCCCGACGACCCCGACCGCGCACCAACGATTACAGTCGATTCCGCTAACTTTGGCCTCTACCCGATGGCCACCAATCAAAGCCGCCTGCAGCGCCGCTTTTATAACGAGCAAGCAGCGCTTGAGGCGGTCCGGGCCCAATCGGGTCAGCCACTGGATGCCGATGCGGCATTTGCGCTGGGACTGTGCACGAGCAATCCAGACGACATCGACTGGGCGGACGAGACCCGGATCGCGATCGAGGAGCGTGTATCAATGAGCCCCGACGCCCTAACGGGTCTCGAAGCCAATCTCCGTTTCAACGGGGTTGAGACCATGTTCACCCGAATCTTCGGACGCCTGACTGCGTGGCAAAACTGGATCTTCCAGCGCCCCAACGCAGTGGGCGAAAAAGGCGCTCTCAAGGTCT
>RFVZ01000188.1 GCA_009922405.1 Betaproteobacteria bacterium | reverse complement strand
GATAAACAAGGCGCCAAAGTGCGGCATCTTGTTCAGTACCCCGCCGTAGTCAGCAATCCGTCGGGTATGCATGCGGTCGTAAAGCACGCCAATCGATAGAAACATCGCGCCCGAAACGAAGCCGTGCGAGATCATTTGAATGATTGCACCCTGCATGCCGAGGGTGTTGAACATGAAAAATCCGAGGGTCACAAAGCCCATGTGCGCGATGGACGAATACGCCACCAGCTTCTTCATGTCTTCTTGCACGAGTGCGACGAAGCCGATGTAGACCACAGCGATGAGCGAGAGCGTGATGATGAAGCCGTCGAGTTCGCGCGAGGCATCGGGTGCGATCGGCAAGGAGAACCGCAGAAACCCATACGCGCCGAGCTTGAGCATGATCGCCGCCAGCACCACCGATCCGCCAGTAGGGGCTTCGACGTGGGCATCAGGCAACCAGGTGTGCACCGGCCACATCGGAACCTTCACTGCAAATGCCATCAAGAAGGCAAGGAAGATCAGTACCTGTTCGGTCAAGGTGAGTGGGAGTTTGTGCCAGGCGGTGATCTCAAACGTCCCGCTCTTGAGGTACAGGAAGATGATCGCGATCAGGGTCAACAAAGACCCCAGCAGCGTGTAGAGAAAAAACTTAAACGCGGCATACACGCGGTTGTGTCCACCCCAAACCCCAATGATCACGTACATCGGGATCAGGGTCGCTTCGAAAAAGACGTAGAACAGCAATCCGTCGAGGGCGCTAAACACGCCGATCAGCAGGCCAGAGAGAATCAGAAAGGCAGCCATGTAATGGGCCACACGGTCTTTGATCACTTCCCAGCCGGCCAAGATGACGATGACCGTAATGAATGCAGTCAGTGGGATGAACCACACCGATTCACGCCCCCAGGCGAGGACGAAGAATCCAAATGCGATCGGCATCCAGATCGCAGCCGATAACGAGGAGAAAACACTCGGGGTCATGTGGGGACCGGTCCGTTTTTATTCTGGTTGAGCGCGGCTAGCGGGAAAGCAGTGGGACGAACCAAAACAGCAGCAACGCAACACCAACGATCATCGAAATGGCGTAGTGATAGAGGTAGCCGGTCTGGACGCCGCGGCTCGAGTTGGCAACGAGGCCAACCAGTCGCCAGCTGCCGTTAACGATCGCGCCATCGATGATTGCCTGATCGCCGCCTTTCCAGAGCCCGCGTCCTAGCAGGCGGGAACCACCCGAAAAGAAGAAGTCATTAAAGCGGTCAAAGAAGTACTTCTGTTCGAGCACATAGTGCAAGGGACTGAGCACACGTCCGATCGTCGCCGGTAGCGCCGGATTGATCAGGTAGCAATACCAGGCGCAAACGACTCCCGATACGGCTAGAAGGAATGGGAGCGATGTGAGCGCGTGCAGACCCATCGCAACGGCGCCATGCCATTCTTCTTTGAGCAAGGACATCGCTGGGTGCTTCGCGGCATCGGTATGAATCACGCCAGCGTAAAAGTCGCCAAAGAGCAACGGGTCGATCGTCAGGAAACCGATGATGAGCGACGGGATGGCCAGGAGAACCAACGGGAGCGTAACGACCCAGGGTGACTCGTGGGGCTTTTGGCCTGGGGCGAGACCGTGGTGGTCATGGGAGGCGTGGGCGTCGTGCTTATCGTCATGCTTGGCGTGGGCCCCGTGATCATGTCTTTACCGTGAAAGACCAGAAAAACCATCCGGAAGGAGTAGAACGCGGTCACAAAGACACCCGCGAGTACGGCGAAGTAAGCGAACCCGGCGCCAGCCTGACCATGATGGGCGGCCTCTCCGACGGCTTCAATGATCGCGTCCTTGGAATAGAAACCCGACAGGAATGGGGTCCCGATCAGCGCCAGGGATCCGATGAGCGAAGTCAGCCAGGTGATCGGCATGTACTTACGCAAGCCGCCCATGTTGCGCATGTCCTGATCGTGATGCATCCCGATAATGACCGAGCCAGCGGCAAGGAACAGCAGCGCCTTGAAAAAGGCGTGCGTCATCAGGTGAAAAATGGCTGCAGAGTAGGCCGATGCGCCAAGTGCCACGGTCATGTAACCGAGCTGGGAGAGGGTCGAATACGCGACGACCCGCTTGATGTCGTTCTGAACGATACCGAGAAACCCCATGAAGAGCGCAGTGATCGATCCAATGACGATGACAAACGAAAGGGCAACGTCGCTGAGTTCAAACAGCGGGCTCATGCGAGCGACCATAAAGATGCCAGCGGTCACCATCGTTGCAGCGTGAATCAGGGCCGAGATCGGGGTCGGGCCCTCCATCGAGTCGGGCAGCCAGACATGCAGCGGGAATTGCGCGCTCTTCCCCATCGCGCCGATAAAGAGGCAGATACAGGTGACGGCCAACAGCGGCCACTGAACGATGCCGAGATCAAGCATCGCGGTGGCTTTGGTGGGCGCCACTTCAAAGACGGTTGCGTAATCAAGACTGCCGAAGTTGGCGAGTACCAAACCAATGCCGAGGGCAAAACCAAAGTCACCGACGCGGTTGACCAGGAACGCCTTGAGGTTGGCGTAAATCGCGGTGGGCCGGGTGAACCAGAAACCAATCAGCAGATATGAGATCAATCCGACTGCTTCCCAGCCGAAGAAGAGTTGCACAAAATTATTCGCCATCACGAGCATCAGCATCGCGAAGGTAAACAAGCTGATGTAGGCGAAGAAGCGCTGGTATCCGGCGTCTTCTTCCATGTAGCCAATGGTGTAGATGTGGACCATCAGCGACACAAAGGTCACGACGCACATCATGGTCGCGGTCAACGTATCAATCAGGAAACCGACCTGAAATCGAATACCGGCAACCGTCGCCCACTCATACAACATGCCATTGAAACGCTCACCAGCAAGCGTCTCCAGGAGGATGGATACGGCGGCAACGAAAGACACCAGCACGCCCAGAATAGCGATGCGATGCGCGTTGGCACGGCCAATCTGGTGGCCAAAGAAGCCGCACAAAATTGCGCCCAGCAGGGGAGCAAAGGGCACGATGAGGTAGGTCAACTTCATGGTGAGGGTGTCGAGGTCTTCGACGTTGATCGTGTCAAGACCGCGAAACAGTACGACGAGGATCGCGAGGCCGATGGCGGATTCAGCCGCCGCCACGGTCAAGATGAAAAACACAAAGACCTGCCCTGCCGCATCCCCCAGAAAATGACTGAAGGCGATGAAATTCATGTTGACGGCGAGCAGCATCAGCTCGATCGCCATCAAAACCACGATGACATTGCGCCGGTTCAGGAAGATTCCCAGAACGCTAATGGCAAACAGAATTGCCCCAAGAATCAGGTAATGACCGAGGGACAGACCGGTAGCGGCCAGGTTCATGGCGTGGCTCCTCCATCGGTCGTTGTCTGACCGCGGATGCTGCCTGAGGGTACCGAGACCAGACGGACACGGTCAGCGCGACGGACCAGCTGCGCCTTGCTGGCGTCATTGACCCGCGTGTCCTTGCGGCGACGCAAGGTCAGGGCGATGGCTGCGACGATCGCCACGAGCAACAAGACGGCCGCCAGTTCAAAGGGATAGACGTAGTCGGTGTAAATCAGTTTGCCCAGGACTCGCGTGTTGTCGGTCCCAGCCGCCATCGCGGGAGCATCATCCTGGCGAACGCCTGAAAAACGGGCCCAGATGATGGCGGAGAGCTCGAGCACCACGGCGATACCCACAAACGCGGCGACCGGGAGATTTTTCCAGAACCCTTCGCGCAGTCGGTCCAGATCAATATCGAGCATCATCACGACAAATAGAAATAACACCATGACCGCGCCGACATAGACCAGCACGAGCGTGATCGCGAGGAACTCGGCTTTGAGCAACATCCAGATCCCGGAAGCGTTGAAAAACGCCAGCACGAGATAGAGCGCGGCATGGACTGGGTTGCGCGCGGTCACCACGCGCAGGGCCGCCGTGATCAACACCGCCGAAAAGACGTAAAACAGGGCGGTTTTGAATTCCATGGGTGCAATCACACCGCTTCACAGAGTTTGCAGGCGATGCAGCGCTCTTCGCCGTTGGGATAACGACGCAAGGCATGCAAGCCGCGAAAGCGCGGTGAATACGGCGTTTTCTCTTCTGGAAACTGAACTGTGATCTTGCGCGCAAACAGATTGCGCCCGGTCAGGCGCATGCCCTTGAGCAGTTCCGTCAGCATGAAGCTGGACACGAAGTCCTTGAATGCCTGCATTTCGGGTTACCCCCAGATATCAAACGGAGAAATGCGCCACAAACCAATCACGACGATCCAGACGAGCGTCACAGGAATGAAAATCTTCCAACCCAGACGCATGATCTGGTCAAACCGGAATCGCGGGAAGGTGGCACGCACCCACAGAAACATCGTGCACATGACGAAGGTCTTGGCGAACAGCCAGAACCAGTTCACAAACCATGGCGCGAAGGGCAAATCAAACGGCAGAGAGATCGGTGCATCCCAGCCACCCAGAAACATGATCGAAGCCAGCGCGCTCACCAGAATGATGTTGGCGTACTCGGCGAGGAAGAAGACCGCGAAGGCCATGCCCGAGTACTCCACCATGTGGCCGGCAACGATCTCGCTCTCACCCTCGACCACGTCGAACGGGTGACGGTTGGTTTCGGCCAGACCAGAGATGAAATACACGACAAAAATCGGCAGCAAGGGCAGCCAGTTCCAGGATAGGAAATTCAGCCCCATGTCGGCGAAACGCCCGCGCTGCTGGACTTCAACGATGTCGGTAATGTTGAGGCTATTACTCGTCATCAGGACCACAACCATCGCAAAACCGATTGCGAGTTCGTACGACACCATTTGTGCCGACGCTCGCATTGCGCCCAGAAACGCGTATTTGGAATTGGATGCCCAGCC
>RFVZ01000187.1 GCA_009922405.1 Betaproteobacteria bacterium | reverse complement strand
CTGACCGGTCCAGATTTCAGCGCCCGACGATCCCTGAATGTGGTCGAGCAACTTTTCAAAATAATCAATCCGATGCGGTACCCCGGTGACGTAGGGGTGAACGCTAATGGCCATAATTCGCGGTTGAGTCCCACCCTCGCGCCACAGACGGTCGAACTGATCGATACCGCGCATCAACATTTCCTCTGAGCGATTTTGCTGCAAAAGCATCATCGGGATGTCGTTGATCTCGACGGTATAGGGCACCGACAAAACTGGATTTGGGGTTGCCTGGATCCAGACGGGTTGGTCATCAAGGACCCAATCGGCGACGTATTCGATCCCCGCCTGCGAGAGGTGGTCGATCGTGGTTTCTGTCTCCGTCAGGCCGGGGCTCTCCCAACCTACTGGGGGCGTCCCAGTGAATGTCTTGATCGCGTCGATGGTGGCCTGAATTGATTCCACCTGATCAGGCAGCTTATGCATCGGGCCTTGCAGATAACCATGGCCCATAAATTCCCAATCAAGTTCTTTTGCGGCTTCGGCAATCCTCGGATAGGACTTGCAGACCAGCCCGTTAGTCGCCATTGTCGGTGTAATGCCGCGATGTTTCAGGGCCTCCAGAATGCGCCAGAACCCGACCCGCATCCCATATTCGTGCCAGGCCCAGTTGGGTAGATCCGGTTGCAACGGTTGTCCCATCGGCGGACTAAGAATCGTGCGCGGCATGGCGCGCTCGATCGTCCAATGTTCGACATTGACAATGATCCACACCACGACCCGACTGTCGTTTGGCAGGGCGAGGCGGGGGCGGTCTACGATGGCACTGTAGGGGACGCGGTCACTGAGTAGGCGGTTCATCGCGTTATTCTCTCTGGCAAGTCGGTCAATTTGGCCGGATCATGGCCGTTTGGGGACGGTGGTTATTTTGGGGACAAGTCAATGGATGTGGCAAGTGATCAGGGCAATGGCCCGGCAAATCGATCATCTGGACCGGTATGCGTGGGCGTGGTCGGCTATGGATGGTGGGGTCGTGTCATCAGCCGCCAACTTGCGGCAAGCGAACGTTTCGAATTGCGTGCGGTTGCCGAGTCCGATGCGGACGTGCGAATCACGATGGCCGAAGATGCTCAAGTGCTGCGCTTTGAGGTGATGGACAGTGCGGATGCACTGATTGCTAGGCCTGATCTGGAGGCCGTTATCCTCTGCACGCCGCATTTATTCCACTCCGAGCAGATCGTTCAGGCGGCGCAGGCTGGCAAGCATGTGTTCTGCGAAAAGCCTTTGTGCCTGACCCTAGCGGACGCACAGCGTGCCGTTACTGAATGCAGTCGGCGTCAGCTTGTTCTGGGGATTGGACACGAGCGTCGATTCGAGCCCGCTCTCGTCGACTTGCGCAAGGACATCGCAGGTGGGCGAATCGGAACCGTTCTTCAAATTGAAGCTAATTTCAGTCAGGATAAATTTTTTGCATTGCCGCCGGACAATTGGCGATTGACGAAGCGCTTCGCGCCGGTGGGACCACTGACCGCAACCGGAATTCATTTGGTGGATCTGGCGGTCGCCATTCTGGGTTGCCCCGAGGCTGTGTGGGCTCGACTGGCCACAAGGGGGTCGGCATTTGAAAATGGTGACACGCTTGGAGTCATGATGGCCTTTCCGGGAGGCGCCAATGCCATGATCAGTGCAATCCTGGCGACCCCGTTTGAGGGGCGTTTTGCCGTCTACGGTTCCGAAGGCTGGATCGAAATCCGCGACCGGACTCACCCTGAACAGCCCACGGGTTGGGATGTTACCCAGGCCCTCCGAGGAGAGCCCCGGCAGACAAAGTTTTGGGAGCCACATCCGGCTGTACTGGACAACTTGGAGGCCTTTGCGAAAGCCGTGCAGGGCCTTGAAGCCTACCCCGTGAGTTCGGCCGAATTGCTTGCAAACGTGGCCAGTCTGGAGGCCATCATGAAGTCTGTGGATTCCGGTGGGCTCGAGCCGGTGATGCCACTGACCTGAGGAGCGGGTGTGAATCAACCGGCGGATCCCCTGTTACAGGCGCTGCCGGAGCGCGAACCTGTTCTGCCGCCAATTGGCCCGGCGCCTTGGGTGACTCCGTCGCTGATCGATTAATACTTCCCGAGTAAAGCGGGTCTGATTGGGGCATCAACTCGCGTGTTTTTTGTTTTTGCCGTGCTAATGTCAGTTTATGACGATCCGTTTTGCCCCGTTTGATTCTCGAGATTTGCGTTCGGTATCTGCCAGTTTCGGAATGGATTTAACCGTCGTCAGTTCCCGCGGGGCGGACGGTCACCAGGTTGGCGTCATCGCTAATTCTTTCTGTTCGATTTCGCTAGTTCCTGGGTGCCGCTCAGCCTCACCAATATCGAGACATCGAACTGTTTCTGTTCTGCCAGGGGACGGATCTCCACTCACTTTCTAACCAAAAAGTCGCATGAAATACAGCACCTTCATGATGCCGATCCATCCTCCTGGCCGTTTGCCGGGTGAAACCCTGCGTGAAGATCGCGAGGCAATCATTTTGGCTGACCGCCTTGGGTTCAGTGAGGCCTATGTGGGTGAGCACGTGACGGATGCTGCCGAAACGGTGACTTCGTCGATGATCTTTTTGGCTAGCCTGATTTCGGCGACTCAGCAGATCAAGCTGGGGACCGGTACGCTCAATTTGCCCAATTCACATCCGGCGGCGGTTGCGGCGCAGGCTGCGATGCTGGATCACCTTCTGCAGGGGCGCTTTATCCTCGGGATTAGCCCGGGCGGCCTGATGTCCGATGCGGAGGTCTTTGGCAGTTTTGGCAAGGATCGCAATGCCATGTTTGTCGAGTGCATCAACACGGTCTTGAAGATCTGGGAATCCGACCCCCCCTACAACATCGAAGGCCAGTTCTGGAATATCTCGGTTGCCAAGACAATGATTCCAGAGATCGGCCAGGGTTTCATCATGAAGCCGTTTCAGTTGCCGCACCCCCCAATCGTCGGCACGGCAGTCGCACCCTATTCCAAGGGAGTGACCGAAATGGCAAAACGAGGTTGGCAGCCAATTTCTGCGAATTTTCTGATGCCGCAGTGGGTCAAAACCCATTGGGCAAGTTATGCCGAAGGTCGCGAAGCGGTTGGTGCAGTGGCATCCCCGTCGGAATGGCGAGTGGCCAAAAGCATTTTTGTGGCAGACGATGAGTCGACCGCGCGTCGGTATGCACTCGAGGCCGGCGGTCCGTATCACTTCTACTTTAAACAGTTGATTCGGAAACTCGTCGTTGGTGGTGGCCGAAGCAATCTCTTCAAGACCGATCAGGCGATAGCAGACAGCGACATCACGCCAGAATATGTGATGAACCGACTGGTGATTGCTGGGACCGTCAATTCGGTCGTTGAGCAAATTCTTGCGTTTCGGGAATACATTGGTGATTTCGGTCAGTTGTTGTACGCCTGTCACGATTGGATGGACCCTGCGCTTGGCAGGCGCTCGATGGAACTGTTTGCGACCGAAGTGATGCCCCGCGTTAACGCTGCGATTGGCAGAGCGTGATCGGATGATTGATCGAATTGGCCTGCTCGGTCTTGGGATTATGGGGAGTGCGATCGCTCCCAATTTGTTGCGTGCAGGCTTCTCCGTCGTTGGCTTTGACCCCGATCCCGCTCGACGGGAGATTTTGCACTCCGCAGGCGGCCGTTCGGTCGAGTCGCCAATCGCAGTGGCCCAATCGGCCGATGTGATCATCAGTTTGTTGCCCAGTGCTCAAGCGCTACAGGACGTGATTGCCGGCTCGGATGGACTTTTGGCGTCGGGTCAGAGCGGTCTGATTCTGATCGAATCAAGCACGCTCTCGCTCGAGGAAAAGCTGGCTGCAAACGCAGTCGGAGCCCCAGCGTTAATGATTCTGGACTGCCCGTTGAGCGGAACTGGAGCGCAGGCATTGACGAAAGACCTTGTGGTTTACGCCAGTGGGGACTCATCAGCGATTGCGCGGTGTCGTTCGGTTTTTGATGGATTTGCGCGCGCCCATCACGATCTCGGTGACTTTGGCAACGGCACCAAAATGAAACTAGTCGCCAATCTGTTGGTTGCCATTCATAACGTTGCGGCGGCCGAAGCAATGGTCCTGGGGATGAAGTCTGGGCTTGACCCCCAAAACCTCTACCGGGTGATCGCCGACGGCGCAGGCGGCTCAAGGATGTTTTCAGTTCGGGGCCCACAGATGGTCGCAAACCACTATGAACCGGCAACGATGAAGCTTGACGTATGGCAGAAGGACATGAAAATTATTGCGGAATTTGCCGCTGCGATGAGCGCTCCCACGCCCCTTTTGAAGGCCTGCGCGCCGATTTATTCGGCGGCTGTCGAACAGGGACGGGGGCATCAGGACACTGCGGCGGTATGTGCTGTGTTGGCTGACCTGGCCGGCCTTCAACGAGGAGTAACTGGATGACGGGTTTAAAGCTTTCTCAGGCGGATGCCATCGCGGACGGCGTACTTTCCCATGGACGGGCCCTGAACTTCCAGCCGCTGACGGTTGCCATTCTCGATACGGGCGGACACCTTGTGGTGCTGAAACGCGACGATCAGTCCAGCCTACTGCGACCCGAGATTGCGATTGGAAAGGCCTGGGGCGCTTTAGGAATGGGTTTTGGTGGCCGTGAGTTGGCTCGTCGCGCCGAGCGGTTTCCGGCGTTTTTTACGGCGTTAAATGCGATGTCCAATGGACGCATGGTCCCGGTTGCCGGAGGCGCGCTGATTCGTGATCCAAGCGGGACCCTTTTAGGGGCTATCGGGGTCAGTGGCGACACCTCGGATCATGACGAGCGATGCCTCATTCCCGCAGTCGCGGCACAAGGACTCGTGGCCGATGTTGGCGATCCGATCCCAACTCCGACGTAACGCGTCGATTTCGTGTTTGCATAGCTGAAATCGTTCGTTGGTCCGGGGCG
>RFVZ01000186.1 GCA_009922405.1 Betaproteobacteria bacterium | reverse complement strand
GCCAGCAAGCCCCCGGCCGGTGAACGACCGCCTCGCACCGTCAACCGACGGCATGGGAGGACTCGGGGCCAGCCGAAGCATCACTTCAGGAGAACATCTCCACCGCGCCGTCCAGTCCCATCAGACCGAGTTCGACTTTCAGGCTTGGATGACGCTTGTTCACTTCGTTCCCGAACGCCAGAAGGGCTTCGCGATGGGTCTTCGTTTCAATCGCACGGTCAGCGACTTTTTCTGCTCCGTAGGCGATCTTGGCTGCGCCGCAATCCCGGTGGTTCATCGCGATCACCTTGGGAATGTGATGCAGCTGAATCGAAGCGGCCAGATTCTGCCAATAGGTCTCGTGCCAGTCTTTAAATGCGGGGGCAACGGCGCCAATCGATGCACCGGCGAAATTGAATTGACTGTACTTTCCGACCATCCCACGACCCTTCATATACTCAAACGTCGGTTGTGGAAAACGCGGATCAATACAAGCAAGCAACATGGCATCGTAGTTGCCCGATGCTGCCAGCGCCATCGAAGGCATTGCCCCTGCGAGGCCCATGCCGACGCTCACGCCAGCAGCGGTTTGGAGGAAACGGCGACGTGAAAAAGAAGCGCTGAGCAAATCTGCGCAGCAGGTGCAACCAGCAACTGGACGGAGTGATTTCATTACAAATTCCTTAAGGATTGGAAAGCAGGGGTAAACGGGTCATTACAATCTAGCGCTATCTTATGACAGTTATCTAGGGCGAAAGATTCTAAATAACTGCTCTGGTCCGATTTTAAAATAATCGGCCGGACCGCCGCCACGCGCAATATGCTGGGCCCGCGACGTGTCGTAGACGCCGTTGATTAAGAGGCGGCGATCGATATGGACTCCGATCACTTCGCCAAAGGTCACGAAAGTTGATAACGGCTCTTTTGCTGCGGTCTGTAACTGGATAATCTGGGTCAGGCGACACTCGAACGCTACCGGACTTTCCATCACCCGCGGCGCCTTCACTAAACGACTGGGGGTGGGCGTCAATCCGGCCAATTGAAATTCGTCGACATCGGCTGCTACGGCTGCGCTGGTTTGATTCATCGCTTCGGCCAACGGGAACGTCACAAGGTTCCAGACGAACTCTCCAGTTTCTTCAATATTCAGTAGCGAATCTTTGCGACCGATGCTAGAAAAACCAACGATTGGCGGAATGTAGTTGAAACCATTAAAAAAACTGTACGGCGCCAGATTCAGAACCCCCGCCGCACTGCGAGTCGACACCCACCCGATCGGGCGAGGTGCGACGATCGAATTGAACGGGTCATGCGGAAGACCATGACCCAGCGCGGGTTCGTAAAAATGGATATCGGCGTGATCAGTGGTCTGGGTCATGAAGGTGCACTCTGATGGGTCATTGTGAGGGGTCAGTCCAGCACTCGATTTAACAGGTCGGCCAAGCGCTGCGTTGCGAGGACAAGCCGGGCCCGGACGATGCGTTGGGCGCGCTCTTCATAATCGGATTCGAGCTTGCGACGCTCGGGGTAGAACCAGTCCTCCTCCACGATACGACAGGATTCTTCGGCCCAACGGGCGGGGTCGGCCCCTCGTGCGGCAACGGCCACGGGCCCCCTGGCCGCCGACTCGAGATCGCGCGACAAAAGTTCGAGGCCACCCGGCCAATTCACGACGAGGGCGGTGTCCCACACCGCGTGCAGGTTGGTACCGCGCCCATAAGCTTGCAGTTGAACCGTATTGCCGCCACGGTCGTCGGCAAAACCCGCATGCAGCGGTTGGTGAACGTCGGCGACAAAATGAACCACGTATTTAAGTGCCTTCAGACGATCCGCGTCCGCCCCGCGTGCGCCGAGGATGGCTGCCTGTCGATCGATCGCAGCAACGACGCACTGGCCCTGCGCGCAGTCGCGGGCCGCTTCGAAGCGGCAACCGCCGTTACGCGGGAGATTGACGTAATGCCAGGGTGCATCGACAGCGGACCGGTGGTCGTCGGCCCAACTGGCGATGGAGCCAAGCGTGGCACCGGGCTCCAGACTCAGGAGGCGTCCGATCTCGGCGCGTGCTTTGGGGCTTAGTTGCTGCTGTGCGAGGTCACCGATCAGACGGTGGCCATCGACGCCCCAAGCGTTTGCCAGTTGGGTCATCCAAAGCCCGCACAGCAGGAAGATCAGGGTCAGCGTGATACGGGTGGTACTGGGGGACTTCAAGGCGGGTGGACCAGATGTTGGGATTGGAACGTGGGGTTGTTAGAAAATCAACCAGATGTTGGCATAAGCTCGCTTACCATTCTGTTTCCCGACGATTTCCCTTTTTTTTAGCAACCGCATTTCAGGTGGACGGTTCGGTTATGAATGCAAACAATCCTCAGGCACTGGGCGCCGAACTGGGCCTAGAATCGTTGCGATTTGGTAGCAGCGCAACGGTTCGGCGCGTTGAAGATCGCGCGCTGTTGCTCGGCGAGGGTCAATTTACAGACGATTTGCAGCGCAACGATTTAGCGCACCTCGTTTTCTTGCGTTCGCCCTACGGGCATGCCGAAATTCTCGGCATCGACAGCGACTTAGCGCGTGCGATGCCAGGAGTCCTGGCGATTTACACCGGAGCTGAATTGGTGGCGGCTGGGGTCAAGGCCCTCCCTGCACCCCCACCTAGTTTTTTGCGCCCGGACGGATCTCCCGCTGCTAGCGCCCCACGCCGGGGGCTTGCTCATGAGCGGGTCCGGTTTGCCGGTGAAGCGGTGGCGGCTGTGGTCGCAACCACCCGGCAGTTGGCCATCGATGCGGCTGAGGCGATTGATGTTCGCTATGAAGTCCTGCCCGCGGTAACTGACGCTCACGCGGCGATGCAGCCCGGGGCCCCGGTCCTTTGTGCGCAGGCACCCGATAACGTTGTTGCGCACGCCCGTTCGGGTGATCCAGCAGCGACTGACGCGGCCTTTGTTAGCGCCGCACACGTGGTGGAACTTCAAATTCGGAACCAGAGACTTGCACCCGCTTCAATCGAGCCGCGCGTGGTCATGGCCGAAACTGAGAGCGCGACTGGCAGATTGGTGATGACCCTGTCGAGCCAGATGCCAACAGCCGTGCGTGACAGCTTGGCGAACGCGTTGCCAGGACTCACCAAGGACCAGGTTCGGGTTCGCGTCCACGACGTAGGTGGCGGTTTCGGCATGAAGACCGGGATTTACCCTGAAGATCTTGTGGTGGGTTTCGCGGCCCGAGAGCTCAAGCAGCCTGTGCGCTGGCAGGCGCAGCGTCTCGAGGAGTTCATGACTGCCGTGCATGGCCGTGGCTTTGACACCCTGGCCGCACTGGCGCTGGATCAGGAGGGCCGGATTCTCGGATTGCGCTGTCGCACCCTGGCCAACGCTGGCGCTTATGCGACACCAACGGCGTGCGTTATCCCGCTTGTGCTCGTGCCGTTTGTATCTACGAGCGTGTACGACATTCCTGTGATGGATCTGCACAACCTTTCGGTGATGACCAACACCAGCCCATTGGGCGCCTATCGTGGCGCGGGTCGGCCAGAGGCGATCTACGTCGTCGAGCGCTTGATGGATGCAGCCGCTCTTCAGTTGGGCATGGATCCGGTGGCCCTGCGGCGCCGCAATTTGATTGCGCCCCAGCAGATGCCGTATCGAACTCCAGCCGGGCAAGTTTATGACTCAGGCGAATTCGAGAAGATGCTCGATCAGGCACTGCAACTCTCGCAGTGGGACGACTATGCCGCCCGAGATGCCGCGACTCGAGCCTCGGGGCGCTTGCGTGGCCGAAGTGTCGCGACCTTCCTGGAATGGACCGGTGGTGGTGCATTAACCGAGATGGTTAAGGTCGAAGTGCGGGCGGATCATGTGATTGAGCTCACCTCCGCAACGCTCTCGATGGGTCAAGGCATTGTGACTAGTTATGTGCAATTGGCAGCCGAGGTGTTTGGGGTACCCGTCGAATCGATTCGAATTATTCAGGGCGACACCGATCGGGCCAATGGATTTGGCAGCGCGGGCAGCCGATCTTTATTTACAGGCGGTGGCGCCGTTCATGTCGCGAGCGAACGTACCGTCGAGCATGCAAAGTCCCTGGCGGCTGAAGCGCTCGAAGTGGCCGAGGGCGATCTCGAATATCACGGCGGTCAGTTCACCGTGGTTGGCACGGACTTGAAGATTGGATTGTTCGAACTTGCGGCACGACAGCCCGAGGCACGTATCCAGGCAGCAGGCGAAACGACCGCGGGTGGACCCAGTTGGCCCAATGCCTGTCATATCTGCGAGGTCGAGATCGATCCGGAGACGGGCGCGGTCGCAGTCGTCGCTTACTCCAGCGTTAACGATATCGGGCGCGTCATCAGTCCGCAGATCGTCGAGGGGCAAATCGATGGAGGTGTTGTTCAAGGGATTGGTCAGGCCTTGTGCGAACAGGTGGTATATGACGAAACCGGTCAGTTATTGACTGCCAGTTTTATGGATTACGCGATGCCGCGCGCCGACATCCAGACCCAACCCCTCACCGCGTTTGATCCTTCGGTCCCCTGCAAGACCAATGTGTTGGGTGCAAAGGGCGTGGGTGAACTGGGGACGATCGGTGCTACACCAGCAGTCGTCAACGCCGTGCTCAATGCACTGGTCACCGCAGGGGTGCCGCACAGTGTGGCGTTTAGTCTGCAAATGCCGCTCACCAGCGAGCGGGTTTGGCAGGCTCTCCAAACCGCTTGAGTTATGATTTCCAAGTCTTGAATGATGCAATTTGAAGCTAATTTAAAACGAGTTTGAGATGGCAGAAGAAGGCGCGCCTCCACCAAAACAGATGTCTTTGGCCGAGGCCCTTAAAGAGGGCGCCAGAGGGCCTGGAGGGTCGATTACCGATGTGTCGCAACTAGACGGTCCGTCCAAGTGCGCAGTGGTATTGCTGACGGTAGGTGCCGAGATCGGCTCTGAAGTCTTGCGCCTGCTCTCGCCTTTTGAGGTC
>RFVZ01000185.1 GCA_009922405.1 Betaproteobacteria bacterium | reverse complement strand
GGACTTCAGCTGTCAGAACTGGCCATTCTTGTGACCGCTCGCTACTGGTCGCAACAGGTCGAGTGGTCTATCCATGCCCCGATCGCGATCCGCGAAGGCATTCCAGAATCGGTGGTGACAGCCATCGCAAACGGCCATGAGCCGGCGTTTGAAGACCAGAATCAAGCACTCGTCTGGACATTCAGCCGACAAATCCTCGCCCATCAATCGGTCGATGAGTCCACCTGGTCTCGCGCGGTCGATGCCTTTGGCGAACAGGGCGCGGTCGATCTGCTGGGGGTCGTTGGCTACTACACCATGCTCTCAATCATGATGAACGCATCGCAGACCCCACCACCTGCGGGGTCCGCGATGCGATTGCCGGCGCTAGGCCCCTTAGCGGAGTAGATTCCGCTGGGAGCCTGCCGCTGGGAAACCCCAGACAGGAAACCCCCGCTGCCTGAATCCTGCTTATTGAATCTGAATCTTCAGGTCGCCCAAGCCAGCGACTGCACCCACCATCAAATCGCCCGACTTGACGGCGGCAACCCCTTCCGGCGTGCCCGTAAAGATCAGATCGCCGGGCTGTAACTCCCAGGCCGCGGAGAGGTGCTCAATGATCTCGGGGATCTTCCACATCAACTGTTCGGTTGAGCTCTTCTGACGGGTCTGACCATTGACGTCGAGACTGATCTCGGCATGTTCGACCGAACCTGCGTCGGCGGCCTTGGTGATCGGCCCCATCGGTGCACTGTGATCAAAGCCCTTGCCAATACACCATGGGCGCCCCTGTTTCTTCATTTCGCCCTGCAAGTCGCGCCGCGTCATATCGAGACCGACGGCATAACCGTATACATGAGACATCGCCTCATTGGCGGGAATATCGCGGCCGCCCTTGCCGATCGCGACGACCAACTCGATCTCATGGTGCAGGTTCTGCGTCAGGCTCGGATAGGGCATCTGACCCGTCTCACCGTCGGCGACAAACACGAGCGCATCGGTGGGCTTCAGAAAGAAAAACGGCGCCTCGCGCCCGGTAAAGCCCATTTCCTTCGCGTGTTCTTCGTAATTGCGCCCCACGCAATAGATGCGGTGGACCGGAAACAAGCCCGATTCGCCATGGACTGGGACAGCGACGGGCGCAGGCGCAGGGAAAATTGTATTCATGAGAGGTCGATTGCAATTGAATGATGAAATCCAGGATTGGCAGCCTGATCGTAGCAAGCTTTGATCGGTGCGTGGCAGGCCAAAAAATACTCAAACTGGGTCAAACTTTTCGGCGCTCTGAAAATTTTCGGCCCAAATCGGGCATTCTGCATATCAATTTGATGCAATGCATCCAGCGACGGCGTTGTCGTTTGGGCTTGGAGCGCACAAGCTTGTCCTCAGAGCAACTGATGTGAGGAGATCGAGTGGAACGGCGTGGGGCTAAACGACTAACCTCTTCGCGAATCGGAGAACGATTTGCTGAATTGCGTCGCGATCGCGGATTGACTCAGGATCAACTCGCTGAACGTCTGCAGGTCGAACGCGAAACCGTTTCGCGCTTCGAGCGCGGCGTGACCGACCCTTCGATGACCAAAGTGCTGGAAATTTGCGAGATCCTCGAAGTTCCGGTCGCCAGCCTGATTACACGTATTTCAGCCAATGTCAGCGATTATCGGGTTCGGATCGAAGCAGCTTTACAAGTCTGCGTGCCCGCCGATCGAGAATTGCTCTGCGAGACACTCGAGCGACTGGCGGAGCGACTGGGCAAGCAAGCCGACAGCAACCGCGACACTGACAGCGCAAGTGCCCCGGCTAATGCGAACGCTAGTGCCTTGACCAGGGTCCCGGGGCCGCGCCGAAGCGATCGGGCGCGAACGGGCTGAGATCAATCGACGGGCGCTCGCCAGCCAGAAGTTGCGCGACCAACCGCCCCGTCATGGCGGCCGAGGTGAGGCCCACATGGGCATGCCCAAACGCGAGAACCGCATTTGCAAAGCGCGGCGAACGACCAATCACGGGCCTTGAATCTGGCAACGACGGCCGCCGCCCCATCCAGCGATCTGCGTGCCCTACGTCCGAATGGCTCAGTTGCGGCAACAAATTCGGCAACTGATCCAAAAGCGCCTCGGCTCGCCGCCAGTCTGGGGGGGCATCGAGTCCCGCAAATTCGACGGTTCCCGCCAGCCGCAAGCCTGCCGTCATCGGGGTCGCGAACCACTTTCCCGCGGCCTCAAGCAAAGGCACCCGCGGCATCACGCTGGGCGACTTGAGCGTCACGTGATAACCACGCTCGGTATCGAGCGGCACGCGCGTGCCCAGTTGTTCGGCCAATGGACCGGAAAACGCCCCAGCCGCGAGAACAACCGCATCGACGTCGATCGCACCTCGTTCGGTGTGGACTTGAGCCACACGCCCATCGCGGACCTCGAATCCAAGCGCCCGGGCGGGCACCAGAACACTAACGTCCGCCCCCCTCCCGTCCATCGCACCCAGCACGCCCTGCGCACTTCCGCCCTTCGCGCTTTTACTCTGAGCAAGGACCGCGCGGGCCAAGGCCTGACAAAGCCCCAGGGGATCAAGACAATGACCCTGATCCGGCAGATGAAGCAAATGCGTGATCGCTGGCGATAAATTCGGATCGAATTCGCGCACCGAACCGCCAGTGAGCGTGTCAATCCGGATGCCACGCTCAGCGCGCAGGCGCCATCCCAAAGCGTCCCCATCAAGCGCCGCCTTGGATCGATAGGCGGCAGCCCAACCGTCGCGGCGAATCAGACCAGACGCCCCCGCCCATTGCGCGAGCGGCAGCCAGGCGTCCCAAGTTGGGGCCAGAAGGGCGTGCATGGCATTGGCCGAGGCGACCACGCGATCAACGCGGCTCGAGCGATGCAGTTGCCAAAGCCAGGGGAGTGCGCGCGGCAGGTAGGCCGGGCGAATGGTCAAAGGACCCTGCGGATCGGTCAACCAACCTGGCGCTTTGGCCCAGGCGCCCGGAAGCGCCAGCGGCACGAAGGACGACAGACTGAAGAGTCCAGCGTTGCCCCCCGAGCACCCCTGTCCGGGCGGGTCCGGATCGATCAGGCGCACTTGATATCCGCGCTGGGCCAGGGTGGCTGCGCATGCCAGCCCCACCACCCCTGCACCGATGACGGCGACGCGCATGGAGTGTGCGCGAAGGGAGCGTCGGGGCCTGTTGAACTATCCGATCACTGGGTAGGCGCGGCCCAAGGCAATGTCGGTTGAAATCGCAACGGCTTGCGAGACGAGGAGTTCAACGGACTGCACCGATCCCTCAAACGTGACGACGCCCTGCAGCTTGGTAAACCCGGTGCCTGCCGCCCCGGTCACAGACCAGGCACCCACCGCTCCGATGCGAACAAAATCCTGATCCTGCGCATCATTGGAATCGGTATCGACGACCGGCAAATTCAGAGTGTCACCCTGATTGCCGATCAACACGAGGGTCGGACGGTTGCCACCGCTTGTGCTGTAGCGGTCGCATCAATCGTTTCAAAATTGACCAGAACCTGGCCCTGACCGCTGTCGGCGCGATTGAAATCACCGAGGTTGAAGTCGGTGACGCCATCCAATTTGAAGGCAATGACATCGGCTGATCCAGCGCCGCCATCGAGGCGCGCAAAATTCATGGTCCCAAAGCCGCTGCCGTTCAGATTCACGGTGTCATTACCACCGGCAAGCTCAATCACATCCCGGTAGCTTTGCGTCAGTTCAACCGTCTGTGGATCAGCCGTCCCGGGATATCTCGATACCCGCGGGGTCGTGCTTTCAAAGTAATTGGTATCGAGCGTGTACGTGGTCGCCGAAGGCTTGGTTTCGTCGACAACCGAAATCTGAAATTCATCGGTACCCGAATTTCCAGCCAGATCCGTGATGTTCAGGCGCACCCAGCCACCGTACAAGCCCGGGTCTGCGGAGGTTGGCGCCAACAGTTTGGAGGCCGTGATCGTGCCGCTGGTCGCGTTGACTGAAAGCCCCAGTCCCACGAGATTACCGCTCAGATCCTGTGCGTCAAAGATCAGCGTTTCACTGCCTGCGGCGCGGGTTGGCAAGGCATACGACACATTGGTCGATCCGACCACAAACGTGGTGTCGAGTTGCCCCTGGAAGACCGGAGCTTTGGTGTCAATGGTGAACGCGGTCCCTTTGATGGGCGCCGACGCATTGCCGAATTCATCGGTGGCGGTGAACAAGGGCGTGTAGGTTCCATCGGGCAGGTTGTCCGAAAGATCAACCGTCCAGTTGCCAGTATCAAACTCGACAAACGCATCGAGAGTCTGCCCACCGACCTTGACGGTCAATGTGGCGCCCGGCTCGGTGGTACCCACCAGTGTCGGGCGCTGGTTGGCGGTGAAGCCATCCGAGTCGCTCACGCCCGTATCGCTGTTCGCGTCCTTTGCAAGACCGCCGGACGCCGTCGGCGCCACCGTGTCGATCGAAAATGTCTGCCCGGCAAATGGGGTTTTGAGCGTATTCCCGGCCAAATCCGTGACCTTGATCAGCGGCGTCCAGATTCCATTTGCCAGCGTGACGGGAAGCTGCCACGCCCCGTCATCGCCCACGGGTTGCGCGAGCGAAAATGTCTTGGTCGACCCAGCGAATGAGATCGTTAACTTGGAGCCCGGTTCGGCCACTCCCTCAAGCGTTGGAGAAACATTACCCGTTCGGTCATCGGTTGGATCACCGCCAGTATCGTTGATGGAGTCATGCACCAGGCCTGCGACCAATCCCTCACTGGAAATCAGCGTATCCACAACGAATGAGGTCCCACTGACCGGGTCTTGGGGGTTCCCATCGACATCGCGCACGACAATCGAGGGCGTGTACTCCCCATCGGCCAACTTGCCCGTGATCTGGACCGTAAAGGCGCCTTTGCGATCAGTCGTAACCGGGTAGGAAACATCACCGATCTGAACCGTGACGTTGGAACGCGGCGCTGCGATGCCGGTCAGGAAAGGCGTCGCG
>RFVZ01000184.1 GCA_009922405.1 Betaproteobacteria bacterium | reverse complement strand
CCGCATGGCCTGGCCGATCTACGAGGTGATCAACGAGCACAAATTGCCAGCCATCTTCCATACTGGCCACAGCGGGATTGGTTCGGGCATGCGCTGCGGGGGTGGTTTGCGCTTGCAAAATAGCAACCCCATGCTGCTCGAAGATGTGGCAATCGACTGGCCCGATATCCAGATCGTCATGGCGCACCCGAGCTTCCCGTGGCAGGACGAAGCGCTCAGCCTCGCCACCCACAAGCCCAATGTCTGGATCGACCTGTCAGGCTGGAGTCCCAAGTATTTTCCCAAGCAGTTGGTGCAGTACGCCAATACGCTTCTTAAAGACCGCGTCTTGTTTGGTAGCGACTACCCCCTGATCACGCCCGAACGCTGGATGAAGGACTTTGAAGTCGCTGGCTTCAAGCCCGAAGTCATGCCCGGGATCCTGAAGGGCAATGCGGTCCGGTTGCTGGGGCTGGACCAGAAGGCATGAAACCCAGGCTTTGATCAGCGTGAGGACTCTCGTTGCAGGGGGTCAAGTAACGGGCGCTGGATTAAATAAGACCAGGGCGTTGTGTAACTTCCACTGTTCTGCGTAGGTTTTTTTTCGGCCGCTAGCCACGTCGAGCAGGTAGTGAAACATTTCCCAGCCCACCTCATCAATCGATTTTTCACCATCGGCAATTAGCCCGGCATTGATATCGATCAGATCGTGCCATCGTCGGGCCAGGTCGGTGCGCGTGGCCACTTTGACCACGGGGACAGGCGCAAGACCATAAGGGGTGCCCCGCCCGGTGGTGAAGATGTGCAGGTTCATGCCGGCGGCTACCTGCAGTGTGCCGCAGATGAAGTCGCTCGCAGGAGTGGCAGCAAAGGTTAAGCCTTTTTGTTTGAGCCTCTCGCCTGGAGCCAGCACCGATTGAATTGGGGCCGTGCCTGACTTGACGATCGAGCCCATCGCTTTCTCGACGATATTGGAAAGGCCGCCGCGTTTGTTACCCGGCGTGGTGTTTGCACTGCGGTCGACCCGGCCACGGGCCAGGTAGCTGTCGTACCAGGCCATCTGGTCCACCATGGCCTGGGCGACTTGCGGGTTCACCGCACGTGCGGTCAGTTGGTCGATGGCGTCCCGCACCTCGGTGACTTCCGAGAACATCACACTGGCGCCAGCGCGCACCAACAAGTCACTGCAAAAACCCACCGCTGGGTTCGCCGTCAGGCCAGAAAATGCGTCACTTCCTCCGCACTGAACGCCAACCACCAATTCGCTGGCTGGAACGGTTTCACGCCGACGTTTGTTGAGTCTTTCAAGGTGCTGGCGAGCCTGCTGGACGATTGACGCCACCATGGACATGAAACCCACGTGCGCCTCATTTTGCAGGCAGACCACGTCGAGCGATTCGCCGCGCTGGTCGTTGATCGGAATGCTGCCGGGGGGCATGAGTCTCTCGGGCTGAAGTTTTTCGCAGCCCAGGCTGACCACCATGACCTCGCCCCCGAAATTCGGGTTCAGGCTGATGTTGCGTAAGGTCCGTATTGGAATCTCGGCGCCTTCCGCATCAATCGCTACGCCGCAGCCGTACGTATGTTCCAGCCCCACCACATCATCGACGTTTGGGAAAAGAGGCAAGAGCTCTTGCTTGATCCGTTCCACCGCCAAGTCAACAACCCCGGCGACACATTGAACTGTGGTTGTGATGGCAAGAAGGTTGCGCGTTCCCACCGAACCATCGGCGTTGCGATAGCCCTCAAAGGTGTAGCCCTGAAGTGGGGCGAGTGGATTGGGCTTGACGGTGGCTATTGGCAGATTGTTCAGCTCGCGTGCCACCGGCATTTTTAGCAAGCGCTCATGTACCCAACTGCCAGCAGGAATATCCTTCAGGGCATAACCAATCGGAATGCCATAGCGCAATACGGGTGCATCACACGGTATGTCGACCAACGCAAGCTTGTGCCCTTGTGACACTTGATTGCGGAGGATGATGCCGATGACAAGTTCTGTGCCCGCAAGAAGGCCTCCGTCGTTGGCGACGATCGCCACGTTGTCTTGCGGATTCATTTGAATAATCAACGGTTTCACAAACCTCTACCCCGCCCCCTTGAATCTACAATAACACCCGAGGTACAGACCCGATTCTTTATGGGATTCGTCATGAAACGTTTTTGGTTGTTTTTTTTGATGGCTTGGTGGGCTGGTACCGTGTACGCATGGCCTGATAAACCGGTCACGCTCCTGGTCCCTTTTCCACCGGGCGGCTCCACCGATCTAATCGCACGTACCCTGGCGCCCAAGTTGCAAGAGAAGTTGGGCGGCAACTTCATCATCGACAATAAGGCTGGAGCCACCGGAACCATTGGAGCCGGCCTCGTGGCACGCGCAGCGCCGGATGGGCACACCTTGTTGGTGTCCTCACTTGGCCCCTACGTGATCGCGCCGCACCTCTTGGCCAAAGTGCCTTACGACGCACTCAAAGATTTCGAGTACATCTCCGTGGCAGTGCAGGCACCCAATGTCCTGGTGGTGCCGTCGAGTTCGCCACACAAGTCGATGACCGATGTGTTGGCCTATCAAAAGGCCAATCCCGACAAGATGACGTTTGCTTCTTCAGGGAATGGCAGCAGCGACCACCTGACTGCCGAGCTCTACTGGTTGCAGACCGGCACCACGGGGATCCATGTGCCCTACAAGGGCGGCGGGCCCGTCATGAGCGATTTGCTGGGCGCTCAGGTCGATTCTTCGTTCATGAACATCAACACCGCGATGCCACAAATCATCGCGGGTAAATTGCGCGCGTTGTCCATTACCAGCGCCAAGCGTTCGCCCTTGCTGCCTCAGGTGCCAACTTTCGAAGAACTCGGTATCAAAGAGGCCAACGTGACCTCCTGGCAGGCAGTTGCGGCACCTCGGGGGCTACCGGCGGATATCAAAACCCGCCTGCATGCTTCCATTGTCTCTGCACTGAACGATCCGCAGGTAAAGCCTAAATTACTTGAATTGGGTTTCGAGATCGTGGCCAATACCCCGGAGCAGTTCACGAGCTTCCAGGCGGCTGAGTTTGTCCGTTGGAAAAAACTGATCGAAGTGCGAAACATCAAGCCCGACTGAGATGAGCGTTTTTATTCCATCGGGCACGCCGATCATCACCGACCTTCGCGTGATCCCGGTGGCCGGGTACGACAGCATGTTGCTGAACCTTTCGGGGGCGCATGGTCCGTTTTTCACCCGCAATCTGTTGATCCTGCAAGACAACGCTGGACGCACTGGGGTGGGCGAGGTGCCTGGTGGGGAAAAAATTCGTGCCACCTTGCAAGACGCTACCGAGTTGGTCGTGGGCCGCAAGGTGGGGGATCTGCAATCGGTTCTAAACCGCATGCGTACCCGCTTTGCTGACCGTGATACCGCTGGGCGAGGTCTGCAGACTTTTGATTTGCGCACCACCATCCACGCTCTGACGGCGGTTGAGTCGGCAATGCTCGATCTGCTCGGCCAGCATCTTGAATTACCAGTCGCCGCCCTGTTAGGTGAGGGGCAACAACGCGAGTCGGTGGAGATGCTCGGCTATTTGTTTTTCGTGGGAGATCGGCAGCAAACCGATTTGCCCTATCGGGATGAGAGCGAATCCAGCGAGCCTTGGTTTCGGGTCCGCAATCAGCCAGCCCTGCACCCTGAGGCGATTGTGAAACTTGCTCAGGAGGCGCATACGCGGTACGGATTCAATGACTTTAAGCTCAAGGGCGGGGTACTGGCGGGCGAGGCAGAGATTGAAACCGTCCGTGCGCTTCACGCCCGGTTCCCCAACGCACGCATCACGATCGACCCGAACGGGGCCTGGTCGCTCCAGGACGCTGTGCGTCTCATGCGCGATTTGCGCGGCGTGGTGGCTTACGCTGAAGACCCCTGTGGTGCAGAAGACGGCTTCAGCGGCCGTGAGGTCATGGCCGAGTTTCGCCGCGCGACCGGCCTGCCCACTGCGACAAATATGGTCGCGACAGACTGGCGCCAGATGGTGCATGCATTGTCCTTGCAGAGTGTGGACATTCCCCTGGCTGACCCGCATTTCTGGACCATGGCCGGTTCGGTTCGTGTGGCACAAGCCTGCCGCGACTGGGGGTTGACTTGGGGCTCACACTCGAACAACCACTTCGACGTGTCGCTGGCCATGTTCACGCATGTCGCGGCGTCTGCGCCGGGCAGAGTCACCGCGATCGATACCCATTGGATCTGGCAAGACGGTCAAGGTTTAACCCAGACGCCGTTGCAGATTGTGAATGGCCGGGTTGAAGTGCCAAACAAACCTGGGTTAGGGATTGAACTTGACCTGGCAAAAGTTGAAGAGGCCCACCAGCGGTACCTGAATCATGGGTTAGGTTCTCGCGATGACGCGACCGCGATGCAGTACCTTATTCCTGACTGGAAATTTGATCCCAAGCGCCCCTGCATGATTCGTTAGTTCCCTCGTGATTCGGACGTCGGTGCCGCATGTCAGAATCATCCTGCAAAACCAATCATTCGAATTGATGGAGACAGGGTATGACCGAGGCACTGATCATCGACGCTTGCCGTACGCCACGTGGGATTGGCAAGCTGGGTAAGGGCGCACTTGCCGACATGCACCCCCAACATCTTGGGGCCGCCGTCCTCAAGGCGCTGGCGCAGCGAAATCAACTCGACACGGCCGAAATCGACGACGTGATCTGGGGCACCAGCGCGCAGCAGGGCAGCCAGTCGATGGACCTCGGTCGCATGTCGGCGCTGGATGCCGGTTACGACGTGCGCTCGTCGGGCGTCACCCTGGACCGCTTTTGTGGCTCAGGCATCACCACCGTCAATCTCGCCGCGGCGTCGATCATGTCAGGCATGGAGGACCTCGTGATCGCGGGGGGTTGTGAAATGATGTCGATGACCTCTAACCTCAATGCGAGTGCGCCGTTGCTAATGGACGCAGGCAACTTGCGGCTGCGCCTCAGTCACCC
>RFVZ01000183.1 GCA_009922405.1 Betaproteobacteria bacterium | reverse complement strand
TCAAATCGGCGAGGGCCAAAAGGTTTCGTCTGGGTTTCCAGCGGTCACGTTGCTCGACTCCCCATCAATCCAACGACGAGTCGCGGAAATCTGGATCAACGACAAGCACCCTTACAACCCACGCTTAGGGCCATTCGCATCCTTAACCGCGGGTCCCTCGCGAACCACCCATGTTCGACCAAGAAAGATCAGGCTAGGGTACTACTCTGCCGATTTTTATAACCATGCAACCTCTTATCTGATGGCAGAGTTATTCGAGCGACACAATCGACTTGAATTTGAAGTGATCGGTTTTTCGTTTGGACCGCAAGCGTCAGATTCGATGTCCAAGCGAGTCGCCAACGCCTTCACCCAATTCATCGACGTTCGATCAAAAACAGACCTCGAAATCGCCCAGTTGTCCAGAGACCTGGAGATCGATATCGCGGTGGATCTCAAGGGCTTCACTCAAGGCCAGCGCGCTGGAATTTTCTCCTATCGCGCGGCACCCGTTCAGGTGAATTATCTGGGATACCCAGGGACGATGGGGGCGGACTACATAGACTATTTGATTGCTGACTCAAGCCTCATCCCACCGGATCAGCAAATCCATTATTCAGAGAAGATTGTTTATTTACCCGATAGCTATCAGGTGAACGATCGCAAACGAGCGATATCGGACCAGGCGTTGACCCGCACCGACGTCGGACTGCCTGCAGAGGGTTTTGTCTATTGTTGCTTCAATAACAGCTACAAAATCACGCCCAACATGCTTGACCGCTGGTGTCGTATCCTGATGGCCGTTGAAGGGAGCGTTCTTTGGCTCCTGCAGGACAACGACAAAGCCGCCAGCAACGTTCGAATCGAGGCGGCCAATCACGGTTTAAATCCGCAGCGCATCATATTTGCCCCTCGGATGGACCTCGAAGACCACCTTGCGAGACATCGACTGGCCGACCTATTTCTCGACACGCTACCTTGCAATGCACACACCACAGCAAGTGATGCACTTTGGGCTGGGTTGCCCGTGTTGACGCTCCCCGGGCAAACCTTCGCGGGACGGGTAGCTTCGAGTCTGTTAACCGCCATCGAATTGCCTGAACTGATCGCAAAGTCCGTGCAGGACTATGAATCAATTGCGGTCCACCTCGGACATAACCCTAAAGCACTCGGCGCGCTGGAATCCAAACTCAATGCCAACCGTCTGTCGAGGCCACTCTTCGATACCGCGCGCTACACCGAAAAACTTGAGTTCGCTTTTCGGGAAATGCACCGACGGTACATTTCAAGTGCCCCTCCAACACACCTCGTCATTCCTCCATGAGACCGAGGTAGGCAGCCTCAAGTTTGCGAATATAAGAAACCGAGTCGAATAGCGGTGCCGTCATTCGGCCCAAATTCAAACGCTCCTTGAGCGCGGTCACCAAAGCCGGATTCCGGCCAAGCTCAATCGCCTCACTCACATAGCCGTCGCGGGTATCCATGATCAACTCGGGGAGATCAACTGCTCGGAGCAGGCTCGCCCCCACCCTAGCGGCGAAGCTCTCACCCCGCAAGGTCAGCACCGGTAAGCCCGCCCAAAGTGCATCACTGGCGGTGGTGTGTGCATTGCAAGGCCAGGTATCCAGAAAGAGGTCGGCCAACGAATGCCTGGCCAAGTGATTCGCGAGGGGGACCCGGGGGGCAAACACGAGTCTTTCAGCGGGTAGCCCCCGGGATTCGGCCTCGAGTCGAAGGTTGCGTACCGAACTTGGATTATCGGCAAGAAGCCACAAGACGCTATGGGGGACGTTTTTCAGAATCTCAACCCAGGCATCAAATACTTCGGGATTAATCTTGAAATTGTTATTAAAGCAACTATAAACAAAACCTTCGTCGGGAAGGCCATATTCCGACCGGGTCACAATACCCGCTGAAATAGTTCGCTTCCGATCATTCGGCTGATAACTCCCTGGCAGATAGATGACCTTCTCGGTATAGAAGGGGCGCGATGCCTCAGGAATCAACTCACGATCTGCAATGATGTAATCGATGTAATCTGCCCCCATTGTACCGGGGTACCCGAGGAAATTAATCTGTATCGGAGCGGCACGGTTGGCGAAAATTCCCGCTCTCTGATTTTGCGTAAATCCCTTGAGATCAATCGCAATGCCAACACCAGTAGATCTTGAAAGTGCGGCAACTCCGGAATCGCTGAGATCACTGACATCAAAGAAAGAATCGGCGGCAATCTTAAGCCGACGTTGCATCGCATCACCTGTCACCGGACCAAAATTGAACAACACAATTCTGAAGCGATGCCGATCATGGAGCTCGAGAATTTCGGCAATCAAATAAGCCGTTGCATGTTCATAAAAATCAGCAGAGTAGTACCCGACACAAATACGCTCGTCGGGGGAGCGATCCCGGTCAGGCAGGGCCCCCAATGAATTTTGCAGCGGATGCTTATTAGCCGCCCAGATTTCCGCAGCCCGACGTTGCGCCAAAAGAGAGTCTGTCATTGACAATACAGCCCATGGGGGCACGCATTTCGCACCCCGCTGACTCAAATCAGCAAGAAGCAAGTCAACCTGCGACTGATAATTTTTCCAATCGCAGACTCTTAATCTCGAAAAGACAAGAGCCCCACGTACATATTCAAATTGAGGATCGATTCGAATTGCGCTCTCAAAACTCTTAATCGCGCCTTCAAATTGATTGAGTTCAATAAGCGTGTAACCAAGATTTGAGTGGGCATCCACATAATTCGGCCTCAAACGAATGGCCTCCTGGAAGTCAGTCAGCGCAGCTTCCGCACTCCCAAGTGCCCGCAGGGCATTTCCACGATTATTGTAGGGCTCTGGTTCATTTGAATTAATCGAAATTGCCTCACTAAATGCTTTAATTGCCTCGTCTAGTCGATACAAACCAACGAGCGCATTTCCGAGATTATTGTAAGCCTCGGCAAAACCCTCCCTGAGTAAAATAGCACGACGAAATGATTCCTCAGCGCGTGCAAATTGTCCGCTAGCCTGGAGCGCGTTACCGAGATTGAGTAAAAAAACGGGATTTTTGGGTTCGAACTGAGCCGCCTGAGAAATTAAATGAACTGCTCGAACCGCATCGCCGGATTGGAAAAATAGGACGCCCAGCAGGTGCAGCGCCCCGGGATGCTTTGGATCTCGACTCAGTACATCGGCATAAATTTGGGCCGCCTCGTCGATGAGGCCCTGTTTATGGAAGTCAAGTCCCTGTTCAAGGAGGCGGTCATGCTTACTGGATCGCGAGCGTGATTCCGCGCGCGATTTCGTAACGGAACCAGATGAGCTGGACTTGGTGGACATAGGATCTTTCGCGAACAGATGCGAGCGCGGTTCAGCAAGGCCAGATAAGCGTCAAACCCAGTCTAGCATTCGTCCTCCTCCTATCCCTGCGCCCCTGTTTCGCCGTTTATAGAACAAATTCCGTTGTGAGAATCTCATGCGCTATTCGGTCGACTTCTGCGAACGCGAGTACAACAACCGGCTTCGTGTTCCCGAATGTCAGCAGATTTTTTCGCGCTGGGCCGAGACAGGCAAACAGTTTCGGGACCTGCACCAACACGACAGCGGTACCCACCTGCACCGCGCCTTCGGTGACGCGGATGGCTCTGAACTTGACTATTTCAGTTGTGGCGTTTCGGGGGTACCACTCTTTGTTTTTATCCATGGGGGCTATTGGCGGTCCCTCGACAAGCACGATTTTTCGTGGGTAGCCGGGCCGTTTTTGAGCGCTCACATTGATGTTGCGGTGATCAACTACGCGCTGTGTCCCACGGTGTCGATCGAGGACATCGTGCACCAGTTGCAGGACGGCTGCGCGTGGCTCTATCGCAATGCCGGTGCACTTAAGTTTGATCGCAATTCGATCACGGTCGGAGGTCATTCAGCCGGAGCACATCTCGCTGCAATGATGCTATGTGCCGACTGGACCAAGTTCGGCCCAGATCTTCCATCAAACCTCACAACGTCAGCGCTGCTAGTGAGTGGTCTCTACGATCTGGAGCCACTGCTATCGGCACCGTTCGTTCAGGGTGACCTCAAGCTGGACATGACTTCGGTGGCTCGCTTGAGTGCCGCCTATTTGCCGCCCCACCCGGACAGTTCAGTCATTACGGCCGTTGGCGGACTCGAGAGCAATGAATTCAAGCGGCAAAATCAACTGATTGAGCAACATTGGCCAAGCCACTTCCTCGAAGACATTCCAATGCCGGGGACGGACCACTTTACGGTTGTCGATGCGCTAATCGACCCTGAACATCCATTGACGCAAGCGGCCATTGACCTCTGTCGGAAATCGGACGCAACCTGATCGTACCTACCCGAGCATCAGGATCGAATGTCGACCCGTCGCATGTTTAACCTTCAAATGTTGACCGGTCCTATGTTCACCCGCACCGCCAGCCTCGCCATTTTGGCCCTTTCAACTGCGCTGATGCCCCAGCAGTCGCAGGCTGATATGCGTTGCTGCATGGCCGAGCCGAAGATTCTTCCGGATGGATCGTTTAAATACACCGGCATCCCGTTTCGGCTGACCCGTCCGGCGACCGCGATTCAGGGGTTTGCGCCGTTTACCCCTTCTTCGCCACGTCAGCCGGATGCACCGACGCTGAACGCTCCTGCTCCGCTCGGCGCCCCGCAAGCCCCGCGGGCGGATTTTGCTGCTGCGCCCATGCAGGCGCCGGGCGCTCCGTCACGTTAAACCAAGACGTCGGCTAGGCGAATAGCCGCCCCGCCCAGCGCTCGGTCGAACCCCATTTCCACCACCCGCGGATCCAGGGTCAGAAAGGTCTCGGCACACCGGCGGGCCATCGTCGGGGTGAGTGGCTCGTTGGCACCGCTCATCGATTCGGTCGCGACCTGGGTTTCGAGTGAATGTTCCAGGACCGAGAGTGTGTGCCAGGCCGATTCGAGCCCGGATCCAACCACGAGGAAGCCGTAGCTTCGCAGGATCAAGACCTCGCGCGATCCAAGGTCTTTGACGACGTCTGCGCATTCGGTCTCTTCAAAATCAAGCCCGCCA
>RFVZ01000182.1 GCA_009922405.1 Betaproteobacteria bacterium | reverse complement strand
GACGAATCTCGAATGGCCGGAGGTCAGGGGGTAAACACCCCAGGCAATCAGGCTTTCTTGGCAGCGAAGTAGTGGTTATAAGCCATCTTAAAATCGACCATGTAGTCGTTCTGCCACTGACCTGCGCGCTGTGCAAAGGCCTTTTGCGAATCGAGAACTTTCTTAAATGCGGGGTTTTCACCCGATTTCTTGGCAATAACTTTGTCCCACACATCGAGTTGGGCGCGAAGGATCGCATCGGGTGTCTTGTAAAACTTGACGCCCGCCTTTTTCAGTTCGATGTAATCCTGCGAATTGCGCTCAATCGCCTTCCAGCTCATATCGGCGCTAGACGCTTGAACCGCGTAATCAATCACAGACTTCAGTTCGGCCGGCAAGGCGTCGTACTTAGCCTTGTTGAACAGAATCTCAAACTGTTCACCGCTCTGGTGAAAGCTTTGCAGCATGCAGTTCTTTACCACATCAGCGAAGCCGAGGATCCGGTCCGAGGTGGCGTTATTGAACTCCGCAGCGTCAATCAGACCGCGATCGAGCGCAGGTACCACCTCGCTGCCGGGCAGCGGATTCACCGCTGAGCCCAGTTCGGTGAAGATATCTACCGCCAAACCGACGGTACGATATTTGAGGCCTTTGAGATCCTCAACCTTCGCGATCGGCTTTTTGAACCATCCAAGGGGCTGCGTCGGCATGGGTCCGTAAATAAACGAAACCACGTCGATGTTGAGCGACTTGTAGATCTCCTCAAGGATCGCCTTCCCGCCACCGTAGTAATGCCAGGCAAGCACCATATTGGGGTCCATGCCAAACGCCGGGCCTGACCCCCAAAGTGCGAGCGCGTTGCTCTTGGGGTAGTGATACGCGAGAACACCATGGCCGCCGTCGAGCGTTCCTTTATTGACAGCGTCGAGTAACTGGAATGCCGGCACAACAGAGCCCGAGGGCAACACTTCAATTTTCAGACGGCCGCCCGCCATGTCATTGACTTTCTTGGCGAAGTCGTTGGCGTACTCGTGAAAGATATCTTTCGCGGGCCAGGTGCTTTGAAACCGAAAGGTGACGGGTTGTGCCGTGCTGATCATCGGGGCAGCCAATGCGGCAGCGCCCGTAGCACCTACGGCGGTATTTTTGAGGAACTGGCGACGTTTGGCCGGTGCGCTGATCTTCTCGGTCATGGTGATCTCCTGTAACGATTTTATAATCGGGGAACCCACCGAGGTGAGTCCCAGCTTTCGATTATGCTGGCGACGACGTACTGATTCCAGTCCAAATCCCGGCCCGAGGCCCGAAAAACCTCGTTTCTAGGGTTTTCCCTAGAGTTCAATGTCTCCAATTTCCCGCAGTCGCCATGTTTAACAATCCACGCCTCAGCCCCCTTTTGAATCGCGTTCTTTTGAGTCGCTCCCTTCTGAGTCGCGCACTCTTCAAACGCGCCCCCTTAACCCCCTTAAAACTCGACTCTGTGAAATACAAAACTGCGAAATGGATTGCGTCCATTGGCATCAACCTGACGGTGGGCGTTGTGACTGCGTTGGCGATGCAGATCGCGGGGGTTGAAGTTGCTCCGCCACTACCTGCAGCCTCGGTCAGTGACACCTACTGGGGCACCGCAGTTGGAGATCCCTACCGATTCCTGGAGAACACGCAAGACCCAGTCGTTGCCGGATGGATGCGCGATCAGGCCAATGCGACTACCAACATTTTGAGCAAAATCCCTGGCCGAGCGGCCTTATTGGCGCGCTTGACCGAGGTCGAAAATTCGGCGAGTGGTTCGGCTTCGCAGATTCGACGCACGGCTGGTGATCGTTGGTTTTATTTGAAACGTGATCCGCAGGACAACCAGTTCAGACTGGTCTGGAGGCAAGGTTTAACAGGAACGGAAAAAGTCATCTTCGACCCACAACCGCTCAGCATCGCCGTTGGCAGCCCACACGCCATCATGGACTTTTCGCCGTCTCCGGACGGTCAGAGAATCGCGTATTCGGTTCAGGTTGGGGGGAGTGAAATCGGGACACTGCAGGTGGTCGATGTCAATACCGGCGCGCCCCTCATGGAGCCAGTGGACGCGATCCGCTATGCCAGCGTTTCGTGGTTGGATGACAGTACAGGGTTTTTCTATTCTAGATTACGATCAAATTACCAAGAACGACCTGCAACGGAGCGTTTCGGCGACCGGGCCAGACATTTCCGTCGTATTGATGGTTTGAAATATCAGAACGATCGAGTCGTATTTAGCCCCTCTAGAGCCCCCGAGCTCAATCTTCCCGACTACGCGTCTGGCTACATCAGTCAGATTCGCGGAACGCGAATCGCTGCAATGGTGGTGGCGTTCGGGGTGGACCGCAGAAATGCGCTTTTTCTGGCTGATCTCGACGACGTGGTCCAAGGCAAAGCACGGTGGCGGCCGATCATCACCCAGGCCGATCAGGTCGTGGAGATTGAGTTCGGCGGGGGTTGGATTTACGTTCGAACCGATGCCAATGCGCCCCGATTCAAGGTCATGCGGATCCCGCTGAGCACCCCGAGCCTCGCGCAGGGCGAAGTGGTACTTCCCGCAAGTTCCAGCGTTATCGTAAGTCTCGCTACCGCGAAGGATGGTCTCTACATCTCAAAGCGAGACGGTGTCCTCGGCTCCGTGCTGCGGGTTCCACATGGTCCTGCGTCGTCACCCCTTGAAATTCAGCCCATCGAACTCCCGGTCAAAGGGACCGTTGGCCTGTCAGCAGACTCAGCCCACGAGGGCGCCATCTTCAATCTGGGGTCCTGGACTCGCACCACCAAGCCGTATCAATTCAATCCATCGAACGGTCAAGTGGCTCCGCTACAACTTGCAAAGCCAGGCACCTTTGATGCCCCGCCGAGTATCACGTCGAGGGAAGTGATGGTCCCGAGTCATGATGGCGTTCTGGTGCCGGTATCCATCATTTCACGTGCCGATCTCAAACTGAACGGCAATAACCCAACCATCCTGTATGGCTACGGTGCCTACGGCACCACCGAGTCGCCCTTCCTGAGCCCCAGCGTTTACACCTGGATTGAACGTGGCGGTGTCTACGCGTTCGCCCACGTTCGTGGAGGCGGCCTGCAGGGCTCAGACTGGCACGCCGCCGGGAAAATCACGACCAAGCCCAATACGTGGAAAGACGCAATCGCGGCCGCGCAGTGGTTAGTTCAGAACCAATACACATCACCCAACCGGCTTGGAATCTATGGTGGTAGCGCGGGTGGGATCCTGGTTGGACGTGCCATCACCGAGCGCCCCGATCTTTTTGCGGCGGCCATCCCATCCGTCGGCGTCATGGACAGTGTCCGCATGGAGTTGGAACCCAACGGCGTGGCCAATATTCCAGAATTTGGCACGACAAAGCGAGAGGATCAATTTAAAGCCCTCTTGGCCATGAGTTCTTATCATGCAATCCAGGATGGGCAACGCTACCCGGCCACGCTCCTGGTCCACGGGGTGAACGACATTCGTGTTCGCGTTTCGAATTCGACAAAATTCGCATCAAGGCTTGTTCAAGCACAAACGAATCTCGCTCCCAACCCGGCACCGGTACTCCTTCGCCTCGAATACCAGGCAGGCCACGGACAGGGCAGCACCCGCGAGCAATCACGCGAGCGCACGATCGATATCTTTTCGTTTCTACTGTGGCAGTTCGGCGACCCCGATTTCTTACCGATCGGGAAGCCGTGAGGAGGGATTCGCATCGCGTAGGGGGGCCGCTCCAGGATTAATCCTTGCGAGCGTTAAGACTCCGTCCATCTTGGAGTCAGCACCATGCGTCGCTCCCATCTGGGTTTTACGGCGGCCTCGTTTACGATCGCCCTAGCTTTAGCCCTCAGTGGCTGCGGTTACAACACCTTTCAAACGACCGACGAACAGATCAAAGCCAGTTGGTCCGAGGTAATTAATCAATATCAGCGACGTGCGGATCTCGTCCCGAACCTCGTTGCCACCGTGAAAGGTGAAACTCAGTTCGAGCAGGACACACTCACCAATGTCGTTAACGCGCGTTCTCGCGCTACAGGCATCCAGGCCACACCCGAGCTCATTAATGACCCGGTCGCCTTCGCCAAATTCCAGCAGGCACAAGGCCAACTCACCAGTGCCCTGTCAAGGTTACTCGTCGTCTCCGAAAACTATCCGACGCTACGTGCCAACCAGGCGTTCCGAGATTTGCAAGCGCAACTGGAGGGCACCGAAAACCGGATTACGGTAGCCCGCAACCGGTACATCAAATCCGTTCAGGAATACAACGTCGCAGTTCGATCTTTCCCCTCCAACTTGACTGCAAAAGTCTTCAATTACCCCGAAAAACCGAATTTCTCCGTTGAAAACTCGCAACAGATTTCACAACCACCCCGAGTCGGTTTTGAAGCATCGACCCCATGAGGGGCCTCAAATCGAAAGCGATCCGCTGGTTCCACTTGATCACCTTGCGCCCGTTGTTGGCTCTGTTTCCCTTGGTCGCACACGCGTTGATCGCAGTTCCTCCGCTTCAGGGGCACTTTACCGATCTGACAAAGACCCTGAATGCCGAACAGGCGCAAGCGGTTGAACAATCACTAACCGCTTTTGAGAACCGCAAAGGCACTCAAATCGCCGTCTTGATCTTGCCGAGCACCGGACCCGAACCGATCGAGCCATTCTCAATTCGAGTCGCCGAGAAATGGAAGATCGGCCGCAAACGCCAGGACGACGGCGTCATTTTAGTGATCGCAAAAGCAGACCGAGCGGTCCGGATCGAGGTTGGCTACGGCCTGGAAGGCGTCCTGACGGACCTGAATAGCCAACGAATCATCAGTGACCTCATCCTGCCGCATTTCAAGCGAGATGACTTTTACGGGGGAATTACCGCAGGCATCGCCGACATCATCCTGAGAATTGATCAAAAACCAATCCTTGGGGAATCAAGTGCGACCCAACCCTCGACAAAAGATGCCCCCGATGACGCACAGAAAAAGCCACAAATGGGAACGCCAATTGGAACGCCAATTGGAACGCTCGACTGGATGCCTAATCTACCGATGATCTTGATCGGGGC
>RFVZ01000181.1 GCA_009922405.1 Betaproteobacteria bacterium | reverse complement strand
GTACTAAAGTTCGCCGGCATGACGATCTCGAGAATTTCGCAATCGTCCGAATAGTCCAGCACCGCATGGCGCATTCCGCTCGGCTGGAGCCAGCACGAACCGACTTCCATGCGGACGGCGCCCTGGTCTTCAAATTCGCTGACCAGCCAGCCCTTGAGTACATAGACCATTTGAAACTCGACACCGTGCCTATGTGGGATCGATACTTCCTTTGGGTCGCACGGGGGGATCAAGCGAATCACATGGGCGACGGCGGCGCCTGACGTTGCAAGGGCAATACCGAGATCGCGGTAATGGGCGTAGGCGCGCAAGCCGGGTTCAAAAACGGCATCCTTCAGATGGCTGACGGTAAATTGTTGTTTTGTTTCGTGATTCATGGTCAGTTCCCCCAAGCTTGCAATCGCGTTACGACCTTAGCATAGCGGAGCCATCAATGAGCGTTGCGTTCGGCGTCATCGGGTTGTTAATGCTTTTCTGGTTTGGGTCGGCTCAGGCCCTGGAACACGCGCAGGTTGTTTGCGAAGTCCGTACGATGGGCAAAACCTACTGGGTCGATGCGAATCCGACCTTGGATCGTTATCACGTTGCTGCCACCCCGGTGAGCAAACGCTTTCGGTTCCGATTATTGGTGAGTGGAACTGAGCAGCGGATCGATTCGATCAAAATCGACGTTCAAGCCACGACGGAACGACAGCCAATATTGGTCCATCAGGCGACCCTGTTGCCACCGTTTGCGCCGGTTCCGGCGCTGCTGAACGGCGAGAATCGAGTCTACTCACCCGAGTACGAGCGCGAGCTCTGGTATCGGTGCCAGTTAGGACCCACCCCTACCGAGGCCGTCTCGCTTAGGCAGCGCTTGTCGAACCAAACCACAGATGACCCCACCGCGCCGCCCCCGAAGCGCGTGGCAGCCCGGGACACTGAACCGAGCGTCAGCATGCTGTTTGCCGGCGATATCATGCTCGACGAAATCCCTGGCCGTTTGATTAAACGCGGTCGCGATCCACTGGCTGCGGTTGCAAAGCAATTGGCCGGGGCCGATATTCGAATTGGCAACCTCGAATCCGTGGTTTCTCGAGTCGGTCAGGCCGAGCCTGCGAAACCCTATGCCTTCAGGGCACATCCCCGCGTCTTACCGATCCTGGCGCGGCACTTTGATGCGGTATCGGTCGCAAATAATCACACGGGGGATTACGGCTCCCTGGCCTTTGCCGACATGCTCGCAAAGCTTCGGTCGGCTGGTATCCAGGCATTTGGAGGCGGCACTAACCTGGCCAGTGCACATCGGCCCTTGATTTTCGAGCGCAATGGGTTGCGAATTGCATTGCTCGGCTATAACGATTTTATGCCACGAAGCTTCGAGGCGGACACCGACAAGCCGGGCTCAGCCTGGGCCAGTGAAGCCGATATCCGTGCCGATATTCGGACCGCACGTTCCGAATACGGCGCCCATCTGGTCATCCCTGTCATGCATTGGGGCGTCGAGTACGAACCCTTTGCCAATCCTCACCAAAAAGAACTCGCCCATCTCATGATTGATGCCGGAGCCGATGCCGTGGTTGGAGGGCATCCGCACGTGACCCAGGATATTGAGATTTACCGCGACAAACTGATCGTCTACAGCCTCGGTAATTTTGTTTTTAACGGGTTCAATACGGTTTCTACGAGAACTGGTTGGCTCCTGCGGCTTAAACTCAGTCCTGAAGGGGTGAGCGACTGGACGATCCTGCCGGTCCGTCTCGATCGAAGTGGCAGGCCGAAGCTGCTCCTCGGTTACCGTTGATCACGGGGGCGCCCGATTCGGCGCCCCGAACGCTTTACTCCCCGGCGAACAAGCTCGTTCCGGTCAAGGGGAACGCAGTGACATCGTCGCTGATCCAGTTTGAAACGGTCCGGACTCGGCTCGCGAAAACTGCGAGGTCATTGCGGTCGAGCGACCCGTTGTACTTAACGTTATCAAGCGGGAAAGTCTGGTATGCGCTTGCGGACACCAGTTCCGGCGGGATATCCCCAGCCGCGGCGCCCAGATTGATCGCCGCAATAAATCGACTGATCGTGATTGCACCTGCGGCTCCGGGCGCCAGGTCCGCAATGGTCCCCTGGAACGCATAGACCGTTTCGGCGCTGGTGCTCAGGCCGCCGCCCTTGCCGACCACCGAACCCTTGCTGGCAATGGGCGTGGTCTGATCGGTCTGGATCGTGATGATGGTCCCGGCTGGGTAAGCGACGTCTGCTGTCCACACGTAGGCTGCTTCTCCGGTGGCTGGCATCCCGGCGGCTGTGCTGTAGTCCCTATCCGAAAACCCGATGACGGTTCCGGCTCCGATCGGTTTGAGCAGCGCAAATGCAAATGCATCAACCGCATCTGCATTGATGGCCACAAAGACCAGATCACCCGCGCTCAGGGTCGTAGGCGGTGCTGCCGCTGTGGTGAGCGTCAGGGTTGTGGCGTTGGTGATGCCGGCGTATGAATTGCCGGAGGTGTCACGAATTGCTCCAAGCGGAATCTGAACGTTGTAGGTAAACCCGCGCAAGAGGTCGGCACTCGGATTGATGTTGGCCGTACTTCCGCTAAAAGTGACCTGTGTGGCATCTTTAACTGAGAGGGTCCGTGTGTCACCGCTTCCGTTGCTGATAACGATATTGCCATTGCCAGCAACGACGGGTTCACTGAAGGTCAGCACAATTCGGCTGCTGGTGACGCCCGTTGTACCTGTTGTCGGTGAACTGCTCACCAAGGTCGGCGATGTTGCATCCACCGATCCAGCCGCCGTAAATCCGAGCTCATTGGTATTGCTCACCGCTGGACCCGCCTTGCCGTTCGCATCTTTGAAGACCCCGGCCACGTAGGTGATGCTGTAAGTGGTTCCGGGAATCAGATTCGTTGTCGGGTCGATCGTGACGACCTTGCCGTTGAATGAGACTTGGGTGGAATCAGTGACTGAAATCGAGCGGATATCGCCAGCGCCGTTGCTCAGCACGATCGAACCAGTTCCCGCGCTAACCGGGATGTTGAAGGTGAGGTAAAGATTACTGCCCACTCCAACTGCACTCTTGCTGGTGGTGGGCGAGTAGACCGCGAGTTCCGGAAACCCGGCGCCGCCTCCAATCTCGCTAACGAGATAAATGTTGCCACTCGGGTCCATGGTCATACCCTCGTTCTGCGCGAGAGCATCCACAACCAAGGTCCCCTTGATATTGCCACTCCGGTCGACCTTGATGACTTTGCCGTTGGGCGCACTCAGGATCAGCAGGTGGCTGTAATCGGACGCAGTTGAAGCGACCACATTGGACAACGCGAAGACGTCATTAAGCGCAGAAAGACCCGTTTTGCTCGGGTCAAAAAGATTGATTGAGTTTTCGGTGTTCGCCGAGCCATTCGACGCCACACCGGTTGCGAAATCCACGGTGGTCTGGAAAACACCGGAAGGCCCAGATTCCTTGACCATCACAAAACCACTGGTCGACGGATCAAAACTAAGACCTTCGATACCAATATTGCCAATGGTGGTGCCAATCTTGGCGGAGCGAACGCCGCTAGCGCCCAGCGTCGTTCCGGCGACATAGGTAAATTCGTTGATCCGGCGGTCGCGCTCCTCGATCAAAGCGAATTTTCCATTGCCCAGATAGGTGATCCCTTCCGGATCATAGAAGTAAGTGCCTTGGGGCTTGGTGGCATCCGGCGCTAACGTCATCGAATTGATTAGCACCCCTTTGGTGCTGACCTGAGCCACCGCAGTACCGCCATCGCCAACGACGAACAGTGTCCCCGTGTCCTTGTTGTAGGTCACCCCCGAGGCTTCCTCGGCGAGCAAATTGGAGCCGGTTCCAACGGGTAGTGGGTAACGACCCGATTGCGTGTAGTTGGCAAGCTCGAACGTGTTTTGCGGGTCAATAAAGCTCAGGGACGGCGTTGTCAGCCCGACGGGTTCTTCACTATCACTGCAGCCCGAGATTCCAAACGCGAGGGCTGTCAGAGCGGCTGCTGTAAGCCGGATGTAAGTGGCGGGATTGATCACGACGGGCAACTCCAAAACTGAATGGATGAGAGATGGCCGCGGATCCTTGCAGGTTTATTGTTGCGAAACGATGAAACTCTCCAGCTTTTCGGATTTTCCGGACTTCAGGATGTTTGCAATCGTGCGCATGGTTTGCGGTTCCATGCCTTTAAACCCGTGCTCTGTTTGTGCTTGGCAGGCGCCACCCTGAAAGCCACCCCCACCCACCACTGTGATCAGAGGGAACCCGTATTTCTCGCTAATTCGCTTGGCGCCCGAGTAGGTTGTCAAGGCGCAGGGGTCGTCGCGATGGTGAACAAAAATCTGGGGAATGCCGGACCGCGTGTAGTCGAAATTGGCGAGTTCTCGATATGAGCCTTGCACCCATGGTTCCGTAATGGACGCGGTGTGAATTGCGCCAGCGAAGGACTTGGGGTCGTACGTCGGCAAAAAGGCCGAGGAAATGGTGCCCATGCTGGTCCCGATGAGCCAGACCTCATTGAGGCTCGGATATTTTCCTCTCACCGCATCGATGAGCTTCCGTACATGTTGCTGCCGATCCTGCGAACTTTGGTACGCGGCCGAACAGTAATCTCCACTTTCAGAATGACAATCCACGATCAGGGTCGCAATGGATTCGTCCGTAAGAAGTCGCCTTGAGCGGATCAGGAAATTGCCGGTGAGTTTCGAGCGCACCATCGTGCCATTCTCAACAACAGGTCGAACGACCGACGGGTAACCGGGCAACAGGACGGCCAGCCTGGTGTGGTTAGATGTTCCGGCCCTCACCGAGTAAACGCCGGCTTGCTGGCGGTTGGCATCGAGCGGAACACTCACGAGTTCCTCGGTCAATCCCTCGGCATGCGCGGGAATCGATTGGGCAATCGCTACCCCCGGACTAATACCAATACCAAGGCTTAGGGCAATGGCAAGGCCCGCAATCAGGCGAGAACTGATTGCAAGCTGGAGGCGATTCGCAGTGCTAATAAAGCCTGCCTTAGTCTTCTGCGCTACGCCCATCGATTACTTGGGCCTGGCGCCTTTGTAAGTAGGCATCGCGGACAAACAGATA
>RFVZ01000019.1 GCA_009922405.1 Betaproteobacteria bacterium | reverse complement strand
CCCGCCTGCAAGTCAAATCCCAAACGATCATCTCTGCGCCCTGCGACGCGGTGCAGGGCGATCCGGATTTGAGCCAGAGTGCGTTCGGCGACCGCGATCCCCCGCGCCTCGGCGTGAGAAATCAACCCCGCTCGTCCTAATTCGCTCCAGCTCCGACCAAATCCTGATGCACGGCTCATCCACAGCACAACCTGAAGATCGCGCAACCCGCCGGGGCTTTCTTTGCAATTGGGCTCGAGACTGTAGGGCGTATTTTCGTAGCGCGCGTGCCGCTGGCGCATCTCAGCAAGCTTGGACTGCAGAAATCGCCTCGGGTCGAGCGCATCATCCAAACGCTGGGCAAGGTCCTGCGCCGCAGCGCGGCTGCCCGCGAGCCAGCGGGACTCGAGGAGGGCGGTCTGCACGGTAATGTCAGCTTGTGATTCCTCGAGGCATTGCTGAATCGTTCTAACCGAGTGGCCAATCTCAAATCCAAGATCCCAGCAGGCACTCACAAACTGCTCGTAGGCCAGGTCCGAATCCGCTGCGTCGGGGCGCAACAGCAACAAATCCACATCGGAATTCGGGTACATCTCGCCGCGCCCATATCCGCCAACCGCGATAAGCGCGGCGTTCGCCGGGATCGGGAAGATTTTCAGCAGTGCCCGCAGGGTCCGATCTGTGGCGAGCGAAAGCTGCCCCAGGAGGCGCTTGGGTTGTCTGTGCTGGTCAAATTGCGTGAGCGTCGCATCGCGTGATGCTCGCCACGCATCTCGAAGCTCAAGCGGCGACCAATCCAGGGGTGTGTCTTTCAATGGGCGGGGCGCGCTGGTGACGCGCCGGACACGGTGAGAACCTCAACCCCGGTGTTGGTGACGCAGACGGTATGCTCCCATTGCGCAGACAAACTATGGTCTTTGGTCACGATGGTCCAACCGTCGGCCATTTCGCGAATCTCGCGGCGACCCGCGTTAAGCATAGGTTCGATCGTGAACGTCATGCCGGGTAACAAGATTTCGCCAGTTCCGGGTTTTCCGTAATGAAGAATTTGCGGCTCCTCATGAAAACGCCGGCCAATCCCATGACCACAAAACTCACGCACGATCGAAAACCCCCGACCCTCAGCATGTCGCTGGATGGCGTGAGCAATGTCGCCTAACCGAGCGCCGGGTCGGACCTGATCGATCCCCAGCCAAAGGCATTCGTAGGCCGTCTCACACAGGCGCCTCGCAGCAATTGACGGCTCACCCACGACAAACATCCGGCTGGTATCCCCATGCCAACCGTCCTTGATGACGGTAATGTCCAGATTGACGATGTCACCAGCCTTTAGCACGCGATCGCCCGGAATGCCGTGGCAGACCTGGTGGTTCACCGATGTACAAATCGATTTTGGGTAGGGCTGATACCCCGGAGGGCAGTAGTTCAGCGGAGCGGGAACCGTGCCCTGCACGTCGACCATGTAGTCATGACAGAGACGATCCAACTCAGCCGTTGTAATGCCAGCCACCACGTGGGGCGTAATAAAATCCAGAACTTCGGAGGCCAGTCTGCCCGCCGTGCGCATGGCATCCAGTTCAGGGACGGTCTTGATCGAAATCGGCATAACAGGATGAAACCGTTGAGGGCAGACAAGAGATGGGGTGGCGCGAGTAACCTGAAAGACGTTAGAATTATAGGCTTCGCATTGAAACGTGAAGCATCGGAACGGTAAAACGTCCCACCTCACCCGTTGCCCCGGCGTCTGACGGCGGAATGCAACGGAGCGCGCGCACCGGGATCCAAGGGTGTTTTGTGGACTTTCTACAAGACTTCAACGGTGCGTGAGTTCTAACCCAGATCACAGAAGGTATCTCACTATGCAACACTCCATGCGCGACATGCTGGAAGCGGGCGTTCACTTTGGACACCAGACCCGTTTCTGGAGCCCCAAGATGGCCCCGTATATTTTTGGCCATCGGAATCGAATTCACATCATCAATCTGGAAAAGACCGTCGTCATGTACGACGAGGCGGTTAAGTACGTTCGCCGGTTGTCTGCCAATCGCGGAACTGTGCTTTTTGTCGGCACCAAACGACAGGCGCGCGAAATCATCGCAGAAGAAGCTCGCCGCTGCGGCATGCCTTACGTGGATGCGCGCTGGCTGGGCGGAATGTTGAGTAACTTCAAGACTGTCAAAACCTCGATCAAGCGCCTGAAGGACATGGACGCGATGGTTGCAGACGGCAGCTTCGAACGTTTGTCCAAGAAAGAGGCGCTACTGACTCAGCGCGAACACGAAAAGCTGTCCAAGAGTATTGGCGGCATCAAGGACATGGCCGGTTTGCCGGACGCCATATTTGTGATCGACGTCGGGTATCACAAGATTGCGGTGACCGAGTCCCGCAAACTGGGGATTCCGCTGATTGGCGTTGTGGATACCAACCACTCTCCTGAGGAAATTGATTACGTGATCCCCGGTAACGATGACTCTGGCAAGGCGATTCGGCTTTACGCGTCCGGCATTGCAGACGCGATCCTAGCCGGACGTTCGCAGGCGTTGCACGATATCGTCAAAACCGCTGGCGAAGACGAATTCGTTGAACTCGAAGCGGAACTCGCCGAACACGACGCAACCCCCACGGCCTGATTCGAGCGGGTCGTTGCTGCCCACCCTTCTTCCAAGCATTCAAAACGCATTCAAAAAGCACCCAAGATGGCTGAAATCACTGCATCCCTCGTAAAAACGCTTCGTGAAAAGACTGACGCTCCGATGATGGAGTGTAAGAAGGCACTGACCGAGGCCGATGGCGACCTTGACCGAGCTGAGGAGCTTCTTCGCATCAAGCTCGGCAGCAAGGCGAGCAAGGCCGCAAGCCGTATTACGGCCGAGGGCGTGGTTGCCATCCACCTGAGCGCTGATGGCAAGACGGGTTCGATCGTTGAGCTCAATTCCGAGACTGATTTTGTCGCGAAGAACGACGATTTCATGGCGCTCGCGAATGGCGTTGCAGCGCTGGTGGCGACACAGAATCCGGCTGACGTCGCTGCGCTCTCAGCCTTGCCGATGGGAGAAGGCACGGTTGAAACCACCCGGACGGCGCTCATCGGCAAGATCGGCGAGAACATGGCGATCCGTCGCTTTGAGCGATTCGCCGCTCATGGCCATCTCGCGAGCTACATTCACGGTGGGTCCAAAGTTGGCGTGATCATTGACGTTGAGGGTGGTGACGAGCCGCTTGCACGGGATCTGGCCATGCATATTGCTGCGAGTCGCCCGCGGGCGATTGATGCCACCGGAGTTGATTCGGTCTTCATCGAGAAAGAACGCTCGATCGCTCAACAAAAAGCGGCTGAATCTGGCAAGCCCGAAGACATCGTGAACAAGATGGTCGAAGGTGCTGTGCAGAAGGCCCTCAAAGAGGTCACGCTGCTGAATCAGGTGTTTGTGAAAGCCGAGGACGGCAAACAGACGGTTGAGCAGCTGTTGCGTGTGCGTGGCGCTCGCGTTCATGCCTTCCGGTTGTTTGTCGTTGGCGAGGGGATCGAGAAGAAGGTGACGGACTTTGCTGCGGAAGTCGCCGCCCAGGCAGCCGCAGCCAAAGCAGCGCACTGAGCACATCGCCAACGATGGATCAATCGCCACTCAAGTACCGCCGGATCCTGCTCAAGCTCTCGGGCGAAGCCCTGATGGGCAATGAGCCATACGGCATCGATCGGGTGACGATCGCGCGTATGGTGCGTGAAATCGCTGAAGTCAGCTTGATGGGGCTTGAGTTGGCCATTGTCATTGGCGGCGGCAACATTTTTCGCGGCGTCGCTGGAGGCGCGGCGGGTATGGATCGCGCCACTGCCGATTACATGGGAATGCTTGCTACGGTCATGAATGCGCTTGCCCTGCAGGATGCACTTCGCCTTGGCGGGGTCGAAGCACGCGTTCAGTCCGCTCTCAAGATCGAACAGGTGGTTGAACCGTACATACGACCCAAGGCGCTACGCTACCTTGAGGAACGAAAAGTCGTTATTTTCGCGGCCGGCACAGGTAATCCGTTCTTTACGACAGATACAGCAGCAGCGTTGCGTGCTGCCGAGGTAGGCGCCCAGATCGTGCTCAAGGCAACCAAGGTTGACGGGGTCTACGATGCGGACCCAATGACCCACCCAAATGCAGTTCGTTTTGATCGAATTAGTTTTGATGAAGCGATTTCGCGTAGGTTGTCAGTGCTTGACGCCACCGCATTTGCCCTTTGCCGTGACCAGAAGCTCCCGATCAAAGTATTTTCTATCCTTAAAGAGGGCGCGCTCAAGCGTGTGGTCCTGGGTGAAGATGAAGGGACGCTTGTGCATGTCTAGAAAAGTACTGGGACGATGTACGATTCTATTTTGGAGAGCTTAAAGCCATGTCTGCTCAGGAGGTTCGGCAGTCGACCGACCAGAAAATGACGAAATCAATCGAATCCCTGCGGGTGACACTCTCGCGGATTCGTACCGGACGCGCCCATGCGGGTCTGCTTGACCACATTCAGGTCGATTATTACGGATCGCCGGTGCCGATCTCTCAAGTTGCAAATGTGACTTTGATGGACGCTCGCACGATTGGCGTTTCTCCGTGGGAGAAAAAAATGGCCAGTGTGATCGAGAAGGCTATTCGCGAGAGCGATCTCGGACTCAACCCTGTTTCAATGGGCGACCTGCTGCGGGTGCCACTGCCTCCGTTATCTGAGGAGCGTCGGCGCGAGTTGGCCAAGGTTGTAAAAACCGAAGGTGAGCACGCGAAAGTGGCGGTACGCAACCTACGGCGGGATGCCAACGAACAATTCAAAAAGCTTCTTAAGGACAAGGAACTTTCTGAAGACGAAGAACGCCGGGCTCAAGACGACATTCAGAAACTTACTGATCGAAACGTGACCGAAATCGATCGAATTCTTGCCGAGAAAGAGAAAGAATTGCTGACGGTTTGAAACTGACAGTCATTCAGGAAATTCTCAGGAGCATGTCAACGTTGAATCCTTCTCAGGCGGTCGTGGGTGGTGTGCCGAGGCACGTCGCAATCATCATGGACGGCAACGGCCGTTGGGCTTCACGACGGATGCTGCCGCGGGTGGCAGGCCATGTTCGGGGTGTCGACGCCGTGCGTGCGTCCGTTGAAGCCTGTCTCGATCGGGGTGTTCGATATCTCACTCTTTTCGCATTCAGTTCCGAAAATTGGCGTCGTCCTGCAGAGGAGGTGGGCGTTCTGATGAGCCTGTTCCTTTCGGTGCTTGAACGCGAGATTGACAAGTTGGATCGCGCCCGCGTGAGACTGCGCGTGATTGGCGATCTGAAAGCATTTGAGCCTAAGCTACGCCATCGGATTTCGGAGGCAGAGGCCCGTACCGCTCGGCACCATCGTTTGACATTGACCATTTGCGCGAATTATGGCGGGCGCTGGGATATCGCCCAAGCAACGCGGCGCCTGCTAGATAGTCGCCCCGAATTGGCCCGATCGGGGGCTCCAATCGAGCCAGGCGACTTCGAGCCTTTCTTGGCACTTGCTTACGCCCCTGAGCCAGATCTATTCATTCGAACAGGCGGGGAACAGCGCGTCAGCAACTTCCTACTTTGGCAACTGGCCTATACCGAGTTGTACTTCAGCCAAGCCTTCTGGCCAGATTTTGACGGGGCGGCGCTCGACCAAGCCATCGCGTCCTACCGGTCTCGCGAGAGACGATTTGGTCGTACGAGTGAACAGGTGCGTCACGGACTCGAGCACCCCCCCGTTGCGGATCCGGTGTCCGCAGATTCAAACCACACAGAGCCCTTCGCCGCTCGCGTCGATCTCGGGATCTGACGGGCCGGTTGGCCAACGGGATGCTAATTCCCCGGATCCTGACTGCGGCTGTACTGCTCGGGTCGCTTCTCCCAGCATTATTTTTGGCGCCGGGATGGGCTTGGGGAGCAATCACTCTGATACTTTTTACGGGCGCAGCCGCCGAATGGTCTAAGTTAGTCGGTGCGAGCGCTTATTGGGCCTTGTTGACTTTTGTCGCGGGATTAACCTGGATCGTTGTTCCTGATTGGTTCTCGACCTCGACGTTGCTGCCGTTTGCGCTTGCTCCGGCACTGCTCGCAACGCTTTTTTGGCTCATCATTTCCCCGTGGCGACTGGCGGGCGGTTCCTCGCAAGATCGACGCGCCCTATTCGGAGTTGTTCTGGCATTCAGCGCGTGGCAGGCCGCGTTTGAGCTCCGGCGTTGGGGCATTGGACTACTTCTTTCAACCGCCTGTATCGTCTGGGTGGCGGACGTCGCCGCCTACTTCGGTGGGCGTGCATTCGGTCGTCACAAGTTGGCGCCAGCTATCAGTCCAGGTAAAACCTGGGAAGGGGTTCTTTTTGCGGTCGGAGCCGTGCTTATCGTAGGCTGGGGCACAGTCGTCTATTCGGAAGACCTCGTTGCTAACGCTCAGGAGTCAAACTTGTCGATGGCGCAATCCTGGGCCGTCCATAGCCTGCCGGTTCTGGTGGCGCAAAGGTTCGGCCTGCCAGGACTACTTGTTATCCTGACGGGGCTCACGGGACTTTCGATCACAGGCGATTTATACGAATCGCTCCTAAAGCGTGAGGCCGGCGTGAAGGATAGTGGTCGTAGCCTGCCTGGACACGGCGGATTTCTCGATCGAATGGATGCACTGATGCCCGTTCTGCCGATTGGTTTTCTCATAGCGCATTTCCTGAGCGACCGTACATCATGAATTCTTCCATCGCCGAGACTCATTCGCAGCCGCGGCGTGTTGTCGTGCTCGGCTCGACGGGGTCGATCGGCCGGAGCACCCTCGCGGTCATTGCCCACCAACCAACAAAATTCGAGGCGTGGGCATTGGTGGCACGGTCGGACATCGCGCAAATGCGCGAGCAGATTTTGACCATGCGCCCAGCCTATGCCGTCATGGTTGACCCAGACGCAGCACGGCAGTTACGTGAGACCTTACCCCCTGGCATCCGTACAGAAGTTCTGAGTGGGGAGGACTCTGCCTGCGATCTTGCGGCTCACCCGAACGCAGATTCCTTAGTTGCGGCGGTTGTTGGTGCCGCTGGTCTACCATTTGCACTTGCGGCGGCGCGGGCAGGCAAGCGGATCCTGCTGGCCAACAAAGAGGCTTTGGTGATGGCCGGACGGGTATTCATGGATGCCGTCCAGGCCGGCGGCGCGACCCTCTTGCCATTGGACTCGGAACATAACGCCATCTTCCAGTGCCTTCCCGTCGCGGGGTCCTTTTGGCCGCATACCCGGGGGGTTCGTCGCGTGTTGTTGACCGCCTCAGGCGGCCCCTTTCGTCGGTCCAGCTTGCATGAAATCGAAGCGGCCACCCCCGACCAAGCGTGTGCCCATCCAAATTGGTCGATGGGACGTAAGATCTCGGTCGATTCAGCCACGATGATGAACAAGGGCTTGGAGCTGATCGAGGCAGCCTGGTTGTTTAACCTTGCACCCTCTCAGCTCGAGGTGGTCGTGCATCCTCAAAGCATCGTGCATTCTCTGGTCGAGTATTTAGACGGCTCGATGCTGGCACAGCTCGGCAACCCGGATATGCGCACGCCGATCGCCCATGCGCTCGCCTGGCCAGAGCGATGCGAGAGTGGCGTCTCGATGCTTGACCTCGCTCTTTTGGGGCGACTGGATTTTGAGGCGCCTGATCTGGTGCGTTTTCCTTGCCTCCGTTTGGCCCTCGAGGCGATCACGGGTGGAGGTGCTGGTCCATGTGTGCTGAATGGTGCGAATGAAATGTCGGTCGCCCAATTTTTGGCAGGTGGTTTGCGCTTCGGTCAGATTGCGCAGATCAATGAGGCAGTATTGAATCGATTGGGACATCAACCCGCCCCAATGACCCTCGACGGCGTATTGGATCTCGACCGTGAATCACGGGCGTTTGCCTCCCAGTTGCTAACCGGAGCGCACTGATGGCCTCCCTATCTAGTGGCGTCATGACCCTAATTGCGTTCTTGGGTGCCTTGACCTTATTGGTATTTGTGCACGAGCTTGGTCACTTCTTGGCGGCACGATTTGTTGGCATTCAGGTATTGCGGTTTTCGATTGGCTTTGGACCCGTCCTGTTTTCGCGCCGCTTTGGGAAGGACCAAACAGAATGGGCGCTTTCGGCGATCCCACTCGGCGGTTACGTCAAAATGCTCGGTGAGACCACTGGTCTGGAGCTTGAGCTTTCCGACGCTCAACGGGAGCGTTCGTTTGAACGGGCGTCGCTGAGGTCCCGTGCGCTGGTCATCGTCGCGGGCCCCATTGCAAATCTCATCCTGGCTTCTCTGCTGTATTCAGTACTCTCATGGAACGGCTTGTCGGAACCCGTTGCCCAAATCGCGGCGCCACCTGCGAGCAGTATTGCGGCGAATTCTGGGCTGGTCGCTGGGGACCAGATCGTTTCCGTGAATGATCAACGTACCGAGTCATGGAACGCACTGCGCCTTCAACTCTTTGATGCAGCACTCGGAAAGGAGCCAATTTTCCTTGAGATCGTTCGTAACGGGACGCCCGCAGCCGTAGTCCTCGACACGACCCAGTTAGTGACCGATGTGCTTGAGAAGGACCCCATGGGAGCGCTCGGTTTTGAGCTCTCAGGCCTTCATGTCGAGGTATCCGGGGTCGCGCCGGGCAGCGCAGCCCAAAAAGCTGGGCTTCAGGCAGGTGACATCGTTCGAAGTGTCGACGGGGATCCTGTTGGTCGCGCCACCATTCTGATCCAACATGTTCGCGCCCGTCCTGGATACCCGACACGATTGAGTATCGAGCGCGAAGGCGCCGTCATGGATATTTCGGTCATTCCAGACTCGGTCGCCGATTCAGAAACCAGCGTCGTGACTGGTCGAATTGGCGCTTCGCTCGCCACCCGCGCGACGACGGTCTTGATCCATCAGGGATTTCTTGGTGGATTGCACGCGGGGGTCATGCGCACCATTGAAATGACGCATTTTTCGTTGAAAATGTTTGGGCGCATGCTGGCCGGCCAATTGTCCCTGAGACAACTGTCGGGACCCGTCACGATTGCAGATCAAGCCGGTCGAACTGCCCAAATCGGATGGACCGCGTATCTTGCCTTTCTCGCGCTCATTAGTGTCAGCTTGGGAACTCTGAATTTATTGCCGTTGCCCATGCTGGATGGCGGGCATTTGGTATATTGCGCCATCGAAGCGGTACGGGGACGCCCCCTGTCGGCGCAGGTGCTCAATCTAGCCCAACGGGCAGGGCTCGCATTAATCGTTGCAATGTCAGCGGTCGCCCTGTTCAATGATTTGGTTCGTTTATTCGGCCCCTGACTCGGCTGGATTTGTCTCTGATAGGTCCCTGTTTTGTTCTCCAGTTTTTTTGCCTGTTCGCGTCCCTCAAAATTCCGGCCAGTACTGTTTTCACTGGTCTTTTTGATCGCCTCGTGGTTCGGTGTTGCTGAGGCATTTGAACCCTTTGTTGTCCGTGACATTCGGGTCGAAGGGCTTCAACGAACGGAGCCAGGAACCGTGTTCGGATATCTACCGGTCAAGGTTGGAGATACGCTGACCGATGAGCGGGCCGCTGTGGCGGTCAAAGCACTCTTCAATGCAGGTTTGTTCCGTGATGTTCGCCTCGAAGTCGACAATGGCATCTTGGTGGTGACGGTTGAGGAGCGTCCGACAATTGGTTCGGTTTCCATTACAGGTACCAAAGAATTCGAGCAGGAAGCGCTGAAGAAGACGCTGCGTGAGGCCGGACTCGGAGAGTCAAGGGTCTTCGACCGGGCCCTATTGGACCGCGCAGAGCAAGAACTAAAACGCCAATACCTCACACGCGGTTTTTACGGTGTTCGCGTGACCTCCACAGCTGCGCCACTTGAGCGCAATCGGGTTGCGGTGACCTTAACGGTCGATGAGGGTCAGACCGCGCGGATCGCACAGATCCGAATTATCGGCAACCGGGCGTTTAAGGACGGGGAACTTCGCGATCAGTTCAAGCTTTCCGAGCCCACCTGGTTTAGCTGGTATACCAAGAACGATCAATATTCCCGTGAGAAGCTCACCGCCGATCTCGAGGCGCTACGATCGTTTTATCTTGATCGTGGGTATCTAGAATTTTCTGTCGATTCAACACAGGTTTCGATTGACCCGGAGCGCCGCGGCGTATTTATCACGGTTGCGATCAATGAAGGCTTGTCTTATCGAATTAAAGGCTTCCGGTTCTCGGGCGACACAATGGGTCGCGAGGAGGACCTGCGCAAGCTGATCCGGCTTAAGAATGGCGAGGCCTATGTTGGAACTCGGATGACCGAGTCCACCAAGGCGATGACTGACCTTTTTGGCCAGCTCGGTTATGCATTCGCTTCGGTGAATGCCGTCCCTCAGCCAGACCGGGAGCGGCGCGAAGTCGAATTTGAAATCATGGTCGATCCGGGTCGTCGGGCCTACGTTCGGCGGATTGAGATTTCGGGCAATGCGCGGACTCGCGATGAAGTGATTCGACGCGAATTGCGACAATTCGAATCGAGTTGGTACGACGCAGACAGCCTTCGGCGCTCGCGCGAACGAGTTGACCGCCTGGGCTACTTTAATTCGGTCGAGGTCGACACCCGTGGCGTGCCGGACTCGCCCGACCTGGTTGATCTCGAAGTTAAGGTTAAAGAACGTCCGACTGGCAATTTAATGCTCGGGGCCGGTTTTTCGAGTACCGACAAGCTGATTCTGTCCGGTTCGATCAACCAACAGAACTTTCTCGGTACCGGCAAAGCGTTGGCCATCGATGCCAACACCAGTCGCCTCTCCCGGGCAATTGGAATTGGTTATGTCGACCCGTACATCACCCCAGACGGTATCAGCCGGGCCATCAATGTTTCAACCCGATTGTTCAATGCGCAGGCGCTATCGCTTGGTGACTACCGACTCCGAACTTCGGCTGTCGGGGTGCGCTACGGGATTCCCTATACCGATGTCGACCGGCTATTGGTCGGGGCATCTGTTGAGCAGAACGGCTACCTGCTCGGTCCGCTGGCCCCACTCCGATTGCTCGATACGGTTAATGCGGTAGGTGAGAACCCAACGGCTTTCCTCGGAACGATCGGATGGGTTCGCGACACGCGCGATAGTGGTTTGGCACCGAGTCGTGGCGAATTGCGCAGTGCGAGTATTGAGGCAACCGTTCCAATTACTGACCTGCAGTACTTGCGGGCGACTTATCAGCATCAGATTTTCTTCCCAGTAACCAAGGATTACACCCTTGCACTGAACGGAGATCTTGGAATCGGACGAGCCTTCAGTGGACATCTATATCCGCAGTTCAAGAATTTCTATGCGGGCGGAATCGGATCAATCCGCGGATTTACGCCTTCCAGCCTGGGCCGACGTTATCTCGATGGCGTTCCAAGTGGCGGCCAGGTACGCATTGTTGGTAATGCCGAATTCCTGTTCCCGCTGCCGGGCTCTGGCGCAGACCGCACGCTCCGCACCTTTCTTTACCTAGACGTCGGTAACGTCTACAGCACCTTGGAGGACGTTGATCTTTCGACCCTGCGGGCTTCAACTGGAGCAGGCTTGTCATGGTTATCTCCGGTGGGACCCATTAAGTTCAGCATTGGCACGCCAATCCGACGCGAGCCAACTGATCGTGTTCAACGATTCCAGTTTCAAGTTGGGACGGGGTTCTAAGTGCCACGGTGTGCGAGAATTCCGTTGACAGTCGAAACCCACGCTCCCTCAATCCCCTTTGAGCTTCTCTGCACCCCCATGAGCCTTCGATCACCCCGCGCATTGCTTTCTGTTGGTTCAACCATTGCGGGCCGTGTGCTGACGCATGCCGCGCAAGTCACGATTCCGATGCTCATCGGCGCGACATTGCCGCTAGCCGCTCAGGCCGAGGCCCAGGCGCAGGAGGTTCGAATCGGCATCGTAAATACCGAACGAATCCTGCGAGACTCCGCACCTGCCAAAGCCGCCGAAATCAAGCTCAAGCAGGAATTTGTAAAACGCGACGAGGAATTGCAAAAACTTGCGGCGCGCCTCAAAGAGACCAACGATAAGCTGGAACGCGACTCTGCTGTCCTTGCTGAGACCGATCGAACGAAGCGCCAACGTGAGGCTGCGGAACTCGATCGTGAACTCCAACGCCGCACTCGTGAGTTCCGGGAAGACGTCAACCAGCGCAAAAACGAAGAACTTTCCCAGGTGGTTGAACGGTCCCGGAAAGTTATCCGCCAAGTGGCCGAACAAGAAAAATATGATCTGGTCGTTGAAGATGCGATCTACTTCAACGCGCGAATCGATATCACAGACAAAGTCCTGCGCGCTTTAAACGGTTCGAAGTGATTGGTGGGGTCTGACGAGGGCTACACGCTCGGGGAACTCGTCGATCGCCTCGGGGGCGATTTAAGTCTACCTGCCAGTTCTTCGAAGAGGGCTTACCGTTTTGCTGCCATTGAGATGGCGGGCCCACAGGATCTCTGCTTCGTTTCGTCGCCTCGCTATCGGTCAAAGCTGACTGACTGCAAAGCGGCCGCCGTCATCCTGCGTGCGGGGGATACGGCTCATGCACCGACCGATCTTGCGACCATTGTGGTGGCAGACCCGTATGTTTGGTACGCCCGCGCTGCGATGCTATTTTGTCCTCAGCCCAAGTCCGAAGGTGGTATTCATCCGCAGGCGGTTGTAGCGCCCGACGCCATTGTCGCAGCGGGGGTCACCATTGAGGCGGGTGCTGTGATTGGCCCTAGGGCTCGACTCGGTCAAAATGTTTGGATTGGTTCGGGCTGCTTTGTGGTGAAGATGTTGTGATCGGCGAGGAAAGCCGCCTCTATCCAAGGGTCACGATTTATCCCGAATGCATGATCGGATCCCGCGTCATTATTCACGCGGGAGTGGTCATTGGATCCGATGGATTTGGGTTTGCCCGCGATGGCAGTGTCTGGATTAAAATTCCGCAAACGGGACGCGTGCGAATTGGTGATGACTGCGAAATCGGTGCGAACACCACGATCGACCGCGGAGCGATCGAGGACACCGTCATTGGCGCTGGGTGCAAACTCGACAACCAAATTCAAGTCGCGCACAACGTCCGAATCGGCGAGGGCTGCGCAATCGCTGCGTGCGTCGGAATTGCGGGCAGCGCAGTCATTGGCAACCACTGTCAGATTGGCGGCGGTGCCGGTATCCTTGGGCACCTAGAGATTGCCGACCACACCATCATCTCTGCGATGTCGCTGGTAACCCGCTCCATTACAAAGCCAGGGTTTTACACCGGGGTCTTCCCACTGATGCCTAACAGGGACTGGGAACACGCCGCTGCCGGACTGCGCAGACAGGTGCGACTGCGCGGGCAGTCCCGATTGACCCTTGGCGCCAGCCCTAGCCACAGCTCTAGCCCTGGCCCAGACTCTGGCCTCGGCGCTGATTCAGACCATGAAGCGACCCGCTATGAACGTTGATCCGACAGCCGAACCGACTCCGGCCGCCAACCCTGAGATTTCGTCGATGGACATTCGGGCTATCCTGGCCCACTTGCCCCATCGGTATCCGTTTTTACTGGTCGATCGAGTCCTTGAGCTTGATCCGGGCAATCGAATCCTGGCACTCAAAAATGTCACCATAAATGAGCCTCATTTCACTGGACATTTTCCGCATGTGCCGGTGATGCCGGGTGTCCTCATGATCGAGGCGCTGGCCCAGGCCGCAGGGGTTCTGTCGTTTCGAACCATGGGTAAGGTGAGCGACGCTTCGTCGGTCTATTATTTTGTTGGCATCGATGGGGCTCGATTCAAACGTCCGGTGGGTCCGGGAGATCAGTTGTTGCTTGAGGTGACGATTGAGCGCAGATCCCGCGGAATCTGGAAGTATCGCGGGACTGCAACCGTTGACGGGCAAGTAGCGTGCGAGGCTGAACTGATGTGCACCTTGCGGCAGATTGATGCCTAAGATTCACCCCAGCGCCATTGTTGAACCCGGTGCCCAACTGGGTGTGGGAGTCGAGGTTGGCGCTAATGCCATCATCGGCCCCGATGTCGTCATTGGATCAGGAACTGTGGTTGGCGCTAGCGCGCTTCTGGCTGGTCGAACGACGATTGGGTCAGATAACCAGATTCATGCCAATGCCGTGATCGGCTCGATACCGCAGGACAAGAAATATGCGGGTGAGCCCACCGTGCTCGAAATTGGTGATCGCAACACGTTCCGCGAGTTTGTGACGGTGAACACCGGAACGATTCAGGACCAAGGTTGCACGCGGATTGGGAATGACAACTGGATCATGGCCTACGTTCACGTCGCCCATGATTGTGTGATCGGTAACAACGTCACGCTTGCGAACTGCACGCAGCTTGGTGGCCACGTTGTAGTCGATGACTGGGTCACCCTCGGTGGATTTACCGGCGTACACCAGTTTTGCAGGATCGGCGCTCATGTGATGACAAGCGTTGGCACGACCGTTCTTCAGGACGTCCCCCCTTATCTGATGTGTGCGGGGCAGGGCGCCAAGCCGCATGGTCTTAATGTTGAAGGCTTACGTCGTCGAGGATTTGGTCCAGAGCAGATCGCTGCCCTCAAGCAGGTTTACCGAACGCTTTACCGAAGTGGTCTTGGACTGGCCGAAGCGCGAGAGCAGCTTGAAACCCGACTGGGTGAATTGAGGTCTCACGCTCCGATTGAGTCGCCGTTCATTCGCGATCTGGATTGCATGGTCAGCTTCTTGGCTCAGGTAACCCGCAGCATCGTTCGTTAGTCTAAAGTCCCCGCGCCCATGACCGATGCTCGTCCACTGTCGCTCGGCATGGTTGTCGGCGAATCCTCAGGCGATCTGCTGGCCTCTGCGCTGCTTCAGGGCCTCGGTCATCGAGCCGCCCCACAGGTCCTGAAATCTTTTGGAATCGGCGGACCGCGCTTGGCGGAGCAGGGGTTTCAGTCCTGGTGGCCGGCTGAATCGCTCGCCGTTAATGGGTACCTTGAGGTCCTCCAGGCCTACCCACGCCTTTGGAGGATGCGTCGGGAACTCATCCGTCGAATGTCCAGTGTGCATCCCGATGTGTTCCTTGGTGTGGATGCGCCAGACTTTAATCTTGGGGTTGAATCGGCTTTGCGTCGTGAAGGAATCAGGACAGTTCACTTCGTTTCGCCGTCGATCTGGGCCTGGCGCCGGGAGCGACTCGATCGGATTCGGGCAGCCGTGGACCACATGCTCCTCGTTTTCCCCTTTGAGCAATCGATCTATGAGAGCGCTGGTATCCCCGCAACCTACGTTGGACATCCGCTAGCCGATCAAATCCCGATCGAGCCGGACCGTCATTCCGCGCGCACCCGCTTGGCGGCGAGTGGGGTTCCAACCAAGGGACCACTCATCGCGCTTTTACCCGGTAGTCGCGGAGGCGAAGTGCGTCATATTGGCCCCGTTTTTCTTGAGACGGCGATTTGGATTCTTGAGCGTCGGCCCGAGTTTCAAATTGTTTTGCCGGCAGCGACACCCAGCTTACATCGCGTGTTGCAGCAAACCTTGTTAGGAATGGGACGTCGTGCGGAAAGCCTGCGCGAGCGATTGACCCTGGTTCAAGGGCAATCACATGACGCACTTGCTGCGAGTGGCGTAGCACTTGTAGCAAGCGGGACTGCATCGCTTGAGGCGGCTCTCTTTGGTTTGCCGATGGTGATTGCCTATCGAATGCATCCTTTAAACTACCGAATAATGCGGCGCATGGCCTATCTGCCCTGGATCGGATTGCCGAATATTCTGGCGAATGATTCGCTAGTACCGGAGTTCGTTCAGGACGCTGCGGTGCCGGCCGCGATGGGCCAATCGGTCATTGATCAGCATGACGATGATGCAGGGCGAATACGATTATGCGAGCGATTCGCAGCCATCCACGCATCATTGGCCCAGGGCTGCGCACAGCGTTCTGCCGAGGTGTTGCTAACCATCGCTCGCCGATGAGCGGGGCCAATTTTGAGGGACTTGTGTGCGGGGTCGACGAGGCAGGTCGGGGCCCACTTGCCGGTCCGGTCTTCGCCGCTGCGGTTGTGCTCGATGATCGTTCTACGATTTTTGGTTTGGATGATTCCAAGCGTTTATCGCCAAAACGCAGGACCGAACTCGCGGAGCAGATCCGCAAGTCTGCCCTCGCATGGGCGGTTGCCCATGCCACAGTTGAAGAGATTGACCGCCTCAATATTCTCAAGGCGACAATGCTCGCCATGGTTCGAGCCCTGAATTTGATCCAGACTTCGATTCAGGGCGATCTCGGCGCCCTGAGTTCCTCAGGCCCTCGGCCAGTGCCTCTGTTCGCGTTGATCGATGGCAACCAGTTGCCTGCTGATTTACCCTTTCCTGGACGCGCCATCGTCGGGGGCGATGCTAAAGTCCCCGCCATCAGTGCAGCTTCGATCCTGGCCAAGACCGAGCGTGATCGGCTGATGGGTGAACTCGCGCGCCAATGGCCTGGCTATGGTCTTGAGATTCATCAGGGTTACGGGACCCGGGCGCATCTCGCGGCCCTGGACCGTCTAGGGCCATGCCCAGAACATCGCCGAAGCTTTTCCCCAGTGCGTGCTCGAGAGAGACTCTCATGAAGTTCGGGTCGCTCGATCTCACGGGTCTTCGGCAAATTTACTCCCGGGAAAATCCTCATTGGCGCGAGCTGGTCTTGTGTGCCCACTCATCTCGTGAGCGACGCAAACGCGGCCTGTCTTTTCTGGAAGGCGAGCACCTCTGTGAAGCCTGGCTGGACCTTTGGGGAGCACCGCGCCTCATTGCCATTGCGGATTCTGCGCAGCAGGTTCCGAGTTGTCGTGCGTTGCTATTGCGAGCCCAGGCGCACAATCCTGCGCTACCCATTTTGCTGGTGGACGACGGCATGTGGCGCGACCTCAGTCAATTGGTGCAAGGCGTCTCTCTGGCGTTTTTGATTGAAACCCCTCAACCGAGCCTGCCGGAGCGCCTGATTGAGGACGCGATTTATCTGGATCGAGTTCAGGACCCCGGCAATGTCGGATCAATCTTGCGGACGGCAGTCGCAGCCGGAATTGGGCGGGTCGTTACTGCCCCTGGAAGTGCCTGGGTGTGGTCACCGAAGGTACTGCGCGCCGGCATGGGCGCTCACTTTGCCCTGCAGGTCCACGAAAGCGTCGCTTGGGTGGACCTTGCTGCGCGGGTTCAAATGCCGCGTCTGGCGGCCCGGCCGCAGAACGCAAGCGACCTTTGGACGACTGACCTCCGATCACCGGCCTTGTGGTTGTTCGGTAATGAGGGGGCCGGGCTAGACCCGCTCATTGACGCCGAGACGGTGCACTGGATCCGCATCCCTCAGAGCGACCATGTGGAATCGCTGAACGTCTCCGCGGCCGCTGCGGTCTGCCTCTTCGAGCAACGGCGACAGCGCTTGGCTAATTAGAGCCCGATCGGGCGAATATGCTGCAGCACCGTGGTGGCGATCTCTTCGATGGACTTGGTTGTCGTACTCAGCCAGGTAACTCCCTCGCGACGCATCATCGATTCGGCTTCGCGCACCTCCATCCGGCAATTCACAAGTGATGCATACCGACTGGCAGGACGCCGCTCGTGCCGGACTTCAGCCAGTCGGTCAGGTGTAATCGTCAAGCCGAATAATCGCGGCTTATATTGGTAGAGAACGTCGGGCAACCGGCGACGCTCGAAGTCGTCCGGAATCAGAGGATAGTTAGCGGCCTTGATACCGTGCTGCATCGCTAGATAGAGGCTCGTTGGTGTTTTTCCGCAGCGGGAGACCCCCACCAGAATCACGTCGGCGCGCGAGAGTTCTGCAGAGGATTGACCATCGTCATGCTGCAAGGCGAAGTTAATCGCTTCGATTCTGGCCTTGTACTTGGAACTGTCCGCAGTCTGGTGAAACCGTCCGATGGTGTGT
>RFVZ01000180.1 GCA_009922405.1 Betaproteobacteria bacterium | reverse complement strand
AGGACGGTGAGATCGTCCCGGTTGGCCTTGCGCACACCCGCCTGGGCGATGCCAAGTTCAACACCGGCAATGCTGGCGAGCGCGGCCGGATCGGGCGCGAAGAGGTTAACGGCCATGATGAGTCAGTATAAAAACATGAATTCTAAGCGGCCTGAGCTTGTGGGTCCGCGCTCGGTAGAGCCTTCAACCCCCGAATCGCCGGAAGGCTCCAGGCCACCCAAGCCAACACAAGCGCACTGGCAGACGCCAGACTCAGGCTTGCGCGCAAGCTGACGTGTTCTCCCAACCAACCTCCGATCAATGCGCCCGGCCCGGCGGCCAGCAAGCTCAACCAGCGCATCGTACTGGTCATTCGACCCAACATCGGCGCTGGCGTCACGGACTGTCGGAGCGCCAGAAAATTGATGAATATAAAAATGGCCCCGGCCGAAAAACTCATCAACATGACGGCAAATGCGGCCACGCCCCAAAACCCAACAGGGGCAAGGGCGAGCAGCCCCCAACCGGCCCCCGTCACCGCGTAACCCAGAACGAGACAAGGCCCCGGACCAAATCGATGGCTCCACCGGTGGCCCACCAGGCTCCCGACAATCGTCCCGAGCCCCATCCCCGCATAACTGAACCCGATCGCCTGCTCACTTAAACCCAGCGTGCGGGTGGCAAACAAAATCTGAACGGTGAGCGCCACGTAATGGGCCATCTGCCAGACACCCATGAGCACGGCCAAGGTCATCAACAAACGATGTCGGGCCACAAACTGCAGTCCCGCCCACAATTCGCGCACAAACGAAGAGCCCACCAAAGAGGAGCCGATGTTCGATTCACCCATCATCGAGGAATCCGGCCGGTCATTAAGCGTTTCGCGCAGGGGCAAACCCCGCAGGATCAGGGCAGAACCCAGCAATAAACACGCGTTAATCAGGAGCGAAACGGGTGCACCCAGCACTTTGATCAGTAGCCCGGCGATGCCTGGCCCAATCACCTCGGCCCCGGAGTTGGCGAGCGCATTCTTGGCATGGGCCTGGACGAGACGCTCCCGGCCCACCACTTGGGTCAGAACAATCTGCGCCGCGCTGCCTGACACCGTATGAACCGCGCCCAGCAGCAATCCCACCCCATACAGCCAGGCCATCGAGAGGTGACCAAGCCAGGCCGCCAGAGGAACGCTGGCTGACGCGAGCGCAATCAGCGCCTCACCCACCAGATACACCGGGAGCTTGCGCACCCGGTCTAACCAGACCCCGGAGGGCAGGGACAGGACGATGAACGGAGCGAGTTCAGCCGCCGTCAGGAGGCCCATTTCGGTGGGCGAGGCGTGCAAAAGTACCGCTGCAGTGAGCGGCAGCGCCAGCAACATGACCTGATTTGCAAAAGCCGCCGTCAGGATCGAAAGCCAAAGCCTTCGATAGACCCGATCGCGCAACAGATCGTCGGGCGCAAGCGCCAGGTGCCGCCAGACGCGTGCGCCCCGTCCCGAATTAATAGCCCCAACCCCCAACTCTGGACGACTCAACTATGGCACTCATTTCAGAACCGATGGCGCCACCAGCGATGCAACCGGGCCTCCTCCGCAGGACTTCAATGGATCGGCTGCGTATTGGCCTGCTGGTGACAGATCCAAAGGCAAATCAATCTGAGCTGGCGCTCGCCCAATGGACCCGACGCCAACGCGGACTGGAGATGGCGGGGCTGATCATACAGGGCAGCGATAGGACCGATGGCACGCAGGGCATCAAGGGGCGAACTCGATTAGCTGCAATGAGCCTGTCGCTACTGATGCGGCTCGAATCATTGGCGCTGCAACGGCACCCCAGATTTAATCATCACACCGCGCGAAGTGAGCCCGGCGACTTGGGGGCGAAAACGGAGGCCCTCGCAGACTGCGACCTGCTGATCTGCCTCGATCCAACCATCAGCGACGCTGCCCTGTCAGCGCTGGCGAAACGCTCGCATCATGGCGTGCTGGCGCTGCGAACGGGTCTCGGGCGCGAACGATCGAGAGAACCCGCGGGATTTTGGGAAGTCGCTCTCCGACGGGACGTGACCACCTTCACGATTGAGCACATAAACCCCAGCACGACGAAGCCCTCTGAATTGAAGCCCTCTAAATTGAAGCCCTCAGAACTGAAGTTGGAAGAATTGAAATCGGGAGAACCGCTCGCGGGCGCAAGTGACGTGATGTTTCGGGGCGCCTTTGCAACCCGATTCTATTTCCTGCTGAATCAGGCAACCCTCGTGGCGCAAGCAAACGCGGCGGTTCAACACCTGCTAGCGCAGGGCCGCGCTCGATTTGAATCGAGCCAGAATTTGCCGGCGACCTCGCCACCTTTAGGCCTCGGCCCCGATTGCGGCCCCGATTGTGGTCCAGAGCAAGGGTTTCCGGATCTGCTGGCGCAATTGCGTTACGGGCGATCGCTCGTTGCCACCATTTGGAAGAAATGGCGCAACAAGTACCTGCTGAAAAACAACTACCGCTGGGGGGTCGCTTTCGAGCCGGGCGGATGGCAGAACCTCGTCATGCACCGGGCCCAAACCATCCCGAATCCGCCTGGCCACTTTCTTGCCGATCCCTTCGTGTTGAGTGATCACCAACGCAGCTATTGCTTTGTTGAAGACTATAACTATCGAGAAGCGAGGGCCTGCATTTCAGTATACGAACTCCACGCGGACGGATCGACCCGGATTGGCCCGGCGATCGAGGAACCCTTCCACCTTTCGTTTCCTTTTCTATTTACTTATCAATCCAAACACTATCTCTGCCCGGAGAGTTCAGCCAGCCGGGAAATCCGACTCTACGAGTGCACCACGCTGCCCGATCAGTGGATCTTCAAGAAAACCCTCATGGGCAACATCGCCGCTGCCGACACGATGTTGTTGCAACACGATGGCCTATGGTGGCTACTGACGAATATTGACTCCGCAGAGATCGGCGACTATTGCTGTGAGCTTCATGTCTTCTATGCCAACGAACCCATTACCGACGCATGGACCCCTCACCCGCAAAACCCAGTGATCGTTGATCCGTACCGGGCGAGGAATGGTGGGCTCTTGTTCAAGGGCGCTGAGATTTATCGCGTCTCGCAGCGCCAGGGCTTTGACGCTTATGGGCGGTCAGCCGGGATCAACCGGATCACGGCCCTGACCCCGAGCACGTATCAGGAAGAGGTGGTCGCCACGATCGAACCGGAGTTTTTTCCGCAGATTAAAGGAACTCATCACCTGCACAGCAACGGCCGATTTACGGTTTTTGATTACCAGTACTAGTATTGTCCAAATACGGCTAATTATGATGTTGGCGATCACCATGCCTCGCACCCTGCGCGCTCTGCGCATCCTCAATCCGATCCGATGGATCCATCTCGTGTACATGGTGATTGCGGCTGTTCTGGGTATCGGCTCGTGGTGGATCAACGGATTGATTTTTCAGAACCTTGAAGTTAGTTCCGGGATCAACCTGGTCTATTGGCCGCACGGAATCCGGGTCCTGACGGTCTTGCTCTTTGGGTTGCCCGGAGCACTTGGCCTGACGCTCGCTGGTTTTATGGTCTCGCCGTCGATCTATACAGATCAAATTTGGATGACGATATTCGCCCCATTCGTCTCGGGTCTCGCCCCCTACGCGGCCCGCCGGGTGATTCTGTTGGAGCGAACCGGCGAATCGTCTCATCTGGAGCTTCTGAGCCCGAAAACCTTAATCTCGCTGGTCACGTTGTCGGCTCTCTTGAACTCAGGTGGGCATATCCTGCTGAGAATCGCCAGCGACTTTGGCGATAACCATCCAGCCGAATTCTGCGCAATGCTCGCGGGCGATTTGCTCGGTGCGCTGACCTTGCTTTTTGGCCTTCGACTTTTACTTCTAGCGTGGGATAAACTTGTACGATCTGACCGCTCAGCCTAGCCGAAACATAATACGACCCATCATGAGTAAAGACACCAAGACCGAGTTGCTATCGCTCTATTTTCGATTCACCGCATTGACCGACAGCCTCAAGGGGCTTTACGGCGGAGCCGAACTCACCCCCGATATCGAGGCTCTGCTTCAGGTGCTTTGCGCACACTGGCATGCTGGATCACCGCTTTCGGTGCGGCAAGTCATGCAATTCGAGCGCTTGGGCTCGTCGGCGACGATCTTTAAGCGCCTCAAGCGGCTGCGCCAGATGGACTTGGTGATGCTCCTCGAGGCCCCCGACGATCCGCGCAAGCGCCAGATTGTGCCGACGACCCGAGCCTTGGATTATTTCTCCAGTCAGGCTCTAGCGATTCGGGCAGCGTCGGCCTAGCGCCCCCACGACCCCAAGCAACCTGATTGCCTAATTCGGTTTGCAGTGGAAGTGGTCGAATTGCTCAACAAATGCTTGCCAACTTGGCAGTCAAGTCGGACGATATTCCGCAATCATCTGACGCAAGATAAGTGCGTCTGGCTCCTTACACAACTCCGAGCCTAGTTTCCTAATTTTTTCTAACGGAAGACTCCACCATCTAAGCTCCAAAAGCAACTCAATCACTTCGTCATCAAAACGTCGTTTTAGCACCTTTGCTGGATTCCCTCCGACAATCTCATAAGGACCAACATCCTTAACTACATTAGAGTAGGCAGAAAGGACAGCCCCGTCGCCCACTACAATACCTGAAAGTATGTTCACACCGATCCCAATCCAAACGTCATTCCCTATGACGACATCGCCTTTAGTGGTTGGATGCCCGATCGGCCCCTCAAACCCCAGTTCATCTTGATATATATGGCCAAACGGAAACGTGGTAACCCAATCGGTCCTATGATTTCCACCGAGCAGAATAGTCGCCGGAGCAATAGAACAAAAACCGCCTATCTCAAGAGCCGCCCCCTCTCCCCACTCCCTAATTGAAAGATTTTCAAGTCCGTACGTAAATCTGCCAACGGTAACTTTACTCTTTCCGAAAATCGCACTCTTAATTGTATCGTTAGACATAAAAAATACCAGCCTCGCAATATAAGTTGCAAGAAACAACAAACCCTCAAACCGCAGCCAACCAAAAACCGAGACCGATCAAACGGAGACCGCCTACTGGATTCCCTTTTTGATAGTTTTAGTT
>RFVZ01000179.1 GCA_009922405.1 Betaproteobacteria bacterium | reverse complement strand
GCTAACGAAGCGCTTGACCTCTCCGGCCTTGACCTCAGCCAGTGCCCGACGACTCGTGGCACTGGGCGCTTTGACCTCGAAGGGCAAACGGCGTTCGTCCGCGATGCGCAACATGAGAAGGCGGATGGCATCAGAAACGGACAGCCCCATGGCTTCTAAAGCATCTGCCGCCCGCTCCTTGGTGGCGGTATCGATCCGGGCACGAACGTAAGTGTCGGCGGTGGTCATCGAAAGCCCCTAAAGAGTGTAGCCTCGAATTGTAGTCGCAAATGAACTACGAAACAAGATCGTAAGGCACACCTCGCCTAGCCTAGGGCTTCGACTTCAACCCGGCAGTCATAGAACGTGGCGCCCGCACCACCCTCGGTCAGGCGCTGACTCGTCACCGCGTTCACGTTGCGTCCAGGCCCCCCATGAACACCCGGTGCATCACGATGCCACCAGATCGAGGGCGCCACTGCCACCCCGGGGCGAGTACGCTCCGTCACGCGTAATCGCGCGGCAAACGCGCCACGGTCATTGAAAACCCGCACCAGAGTCCCATCGATCAACCCGCGCTGGGTCGCATCGGCAGGATGCAGTAAACACTCCGGCTCACCTTCGCGCGCGCGGATGGAGGTCACGTTCACAAAGGTCGTATTCAGAAAATTCCGTGCGGGCGGAGAAATCAACTGAAGCGGATAAAGCGCCGAGCGCTGGGGGTCGACTTCAGCGGACTCCCAAGGCGGCTGCCAGTCCGGAACGGGGTCGCGACCCTGCGCACCCAAGGCTGGATCGACCAGCTGGACACGTCCCGACGCGGTCGGAAACCCCCCATTCGCCAGGGGGTTGACCGTCGGATCCATGGTTAATGACGCCCAACCGCGCTCTAACAAATCCTCCCAGGTCACACCCGCCAGGCGCGGATGCGACCAGTCAAGCGCACTGCGCGCGACCGTCTCGTCATCATCAAATAGCGCCGGTTCGGTCAAACCCATCGCCCGGGCAAGCCGCCTAAAAATCTCGCTGTTCGGCAGGGCATCGCCAATCGGGGCAATCGCAGGGTGGTTAACCACCAGCGACGTGTGTCCATAGCTTTTGTGCAGATCAAAATGCTCCATCTGCGTTGTCGCTGGCAAAACCCAATCGGCCCAGTCGGCTGTGTCCGTCTGAAAATGCTCAAGCACCACCGTGAACAAATCTTCGCGGGCAAATCCCTGAATAACCGATTCGGAGTCGGGCGCCACCGCGACCGGGTTGGCGTTCCATACAACGATGGCTTCAATGGGAATTGAGGTCGAGGCGGCAGTCGACGCCACCGGAATTGCCAGAGCGTCACCGATCGCCGACATATTCACCGAACGGGGTAAGCGATCAGGCCAACTGGGCATTAGATCTGGGCGCTGCCAACCGGTTACATCCACCGGGAACCAGCCCGATGACGATAACAACATGCCACCGGCTGCATCGCGCCAGGCGCCCGTAAGCGCGGCCAATGCTGCGATTGCCCGAACCGCGTCGGCACCCCCACGCGCTCGCTGCACGCCATAATTCACTCGAATCGCGCCGGGACGAACGGTTCCCCACTGGCGCGCCAACCAGACGATGTCCGCCTCTTCAATTCCGCAGACCTCCGCGGCGCGAGCCGCTGGCCATTGCATCGCGCGCTCTGAAAGCGCCTCGAACCCCTCCGTATGCTGTTTGATCCAATCGTGATCCAACAGGTTTTCCGTGATGAGTATGTTGATCAGCGCCAGCGCTAACGCAGCGTCGGTGCCCGGGCGCAACGCCAGCCAACGGTCACATTTTTGAGCGGAATCCGATTCGAACGGATCAATCGCGACCACCACTGCGCCCTTGCGTTTAGCGGCCTGAATCCGCCGCCATAAATGAACGCTCGACGTCACCGGATTAGTGCCCCAGAGCAGGATCAGTTTCGAATGTTCAAACTGCTCGACCGCCATGCCCACCGATTTGCCATGTACTGAGGCCAGTCCGTTACTGCCGGCTGCAGAACAGATCGTTGCTTCGAGTCGCGACGCGCCAATCGCATGAAAAAAGCGCTGCGCCAGTCCGTCGCCTTGAACGAACCCCATGGTCCCGGCATAGCTATAGGGCACGATACGCTGCGGGTCGCGCGCCGCGATTTGAGTAAGGCGGGCGGCGATCTCGGTGATTGCCACCGCCCACGACACCGCCTCAAATTGCCCCGAGCCTTTCGGCCCGGTTCGGCGCAGCGGCTGAGTCAGACGATCCGCATGATGCGTGCGTTCCGCATAGCGGGCCACTTTCGTGCACAAAACACCGTCCGTCGGCGGATGGTCGGGATCCCCCTCGACTCGAATAACACGGTTGCCGCTGACGGTTACCCGCAGCGCGCAGGTATCGGGACAATCATGCGGGCAAGCCGCGCGAACCGTGCGTTCCTGTTCTATGGTCGTCATATATGTGCCCGCTCGAAAGTGAGTGCTATATTGAACCGCTCAAGCTGAAACGCAAAAGCACCGGTGAGGTACCCCCGTGAATCTGATTGAACCCGCGCTGCAATGGCAGCCAGAATTCCAGGCGATTCGTCGCGATCTACACGCCCACCCTGAGCTCAAATTTCAGGAAGTCCGTACTGCCGACGTGGTCGCCTCCAAGTTGCGCGAATGGGGCTACGCAGTCGACTGCGGTTTGGCAGGCACGGGCGTCGTGGCTAGCCTCCAGGTCGGCCAGTCGACCCGCGCCATCGGTTTACGTGCCGACATGGACGCACTGCCGCTCCAAGAAATCAATACGTTTGGGCACCGGTCAGTCTTCGACGGCCGCATGCATGCGTGCGGCCATGATGGTCACACCGCAATGCTCCTGGCGGCAGCCAAAGTGCTGATGCAACGCAAACAATTTGACGGTACCGTGCATCTCATTTTCCAACCAGCCGAAGAGGGCGGTGGGGGCGCACGGCGCATGATTGAGGAAGGGCTCTTCAAGCGATTTCCTTGCGATGCCGTCTTCGGTCTGCATAACTGGCCTGGAACCGCAGCCGGCACTTTTGGCGTGACCCCCGGACCCATGATGGCGTCGTCTAATGAATTCGAAATTCATGTTCGAGGCAAAGGAGCGCACGCGGCGCTCCCACATCTCGGCGTTGACCCGGTCATGATCGCGGTCGCAATCGCCCAAAATCTTCAGACCATCGTGAGCCGCAACCGCAAACCGATCGATGCCGCCGTCTTGTCGATCACTAAAATAAATGCGGGCAGTGCATTCAATATCATTCCGGACGATGCCCGTTTGGCTGGTACAGTCCGCACGTTCTCGGTCGAGGTACTTGACCTGATCGAAGCACGGATGCGCGAGATTATTGAGCACACCGCGAAAGCCCTCGGCGGCAGCGCAAGCTTGTCGTTCCAACGCAATTATCCGCCGACCATCAACGATCCGAAGATGGCTGCTTTCTGCGCCGATGTGATGACCGAAATCGTTGGTCCGGACAAGGTCAATCGCGCCATTGAACCCACGATGGGCGCCGAAGACTTTTCTTACATGCTGCTCGAGAAGCCCGGTTCGTATGCCTTTATCGGTAACGGCGAAGGCGGGCACAGAGAGATGGGCCATGGCGCCGGCCCCTGTACTTTGCATAATCCAAGCTATGACTTCAATGACGACATCATCCCAATCGGAGCCACGTACTGGGTCCGACTCGCGGAGCGCTTTCTTGCAGCCTGAAGCAATCGTCCTGAGAAAAAAAGCTCAGCCGAGTCGGATGCCGACGGGAGAATGGACCGTCGAGCAGGTTCACGCCTTGCTCGAAAAACCGTTTCTGGATCTCATCCACGATGCACAAACCGTGCATCGCCAACATTGGCCTGATGGCGATATTGAACTCGCCACCCTGCTTTCTATCAAGACGGGCGGCTGCCCTGAGAACTGCGGCTATTGCCCTCAATCCGCTCAGTTCGAGACCGGCGTCAAAGCAGAAAAGCTTCTCGCGGTCGACGAAGTGCTGCGCGCGGCCCAAGTCGCAAAAGATGCGGGCGCGAGTCGTTTTTGTATGGGCGCCGCTTGGCGTTCACCGAAAGACCGCGACATCGCCCAGGTCTCGACCCTGGTTGCAGCCGTCAAAGGGCTCGGCCTGGAAACCTGTGCAACGCTTGGCATGCTCGAGCCCCATCAAGCAGTTGAATTACAACAAGCGGGTCTGGATTATTACAACCACAACCTCGACACCTCGCCGGACTACTACCCCGCGATCGTCGATACCCGAACCTATCAAGACCGACTCGACACCCTGGCCCATGTGCGCGCCGCCGGTATTCAAGTCTGCTGTGGCGGAATTATCGGGATGGGTGAAACCGTCGCCCATCGCGCCGGCTTGCTGGCCGAGCTCGCGAATCTCTCGCCCTACCCCGAATCGGTTCCCATCAATAGTTTGGTTCGAGTCCCCGGAACGCCGCTGGGCGACTCCGATCCGATCGACCCGATTGATTTCGTTCGAGTGATCGCTGTCGCCAGAATCCTGATGCCCAAAGCGCGCGTCCGATTATCGGCAGGGCGCAAAGAACTTGGGGAAGCCGTCGAAGCCCTTTGTTTTGTTGCGGGGGCTAATTCAATATTTTACGGCGACAAACTGCTGGTCACAGGAAATCCGGATACCGACGCGGATCGGACCCTGATTCAAAAACTGGGATTGAGGACCACGGGCTCGGTCACCTGAGCGAGCATAAGCGCGACGCCCTCTCTCAAAGGGCCGCTGCCGTAGCTTTACGGCTGCTTTCCATCGACGAAACCCAACAAAAAAGGGAGCCCCTCGCGGAGCTCCCTTTTTCTTTGTGAGTTGCCTGACGATGTCCTACTTTCACGAGCGAAGTGCTCACTATCATCGGCGCTGAGTCGTTTCACGGTCCTGTTCGGGATGGGAAGGGGTGGTTCCAACTCGCTATGGTCATCAGGCGAAAACGGTCGACCATCGCACGAGTGCGTTGGCCTTTGGAAGAAGTTATTAATTATTTGGATTGCGATTGCTTCGCAAACGATGCGGACAAAACCATGCACTTGGTTTGGCAAGGTTATAGGGTCAAGCCTCACGGGCAATTAGTACTGGTTAGCTTAACGTGTTACCACGCTTCCACACCCAGC